>JACCXG010000559.1 GCA_013697225.1 Acidobacteriota bacterium | reverse complement strand
TGATGACGCCTCCCGAGACACAGTAGGCACCGCCGTCCTCGCCGAGCTTCCGGCCTCTTTTCCCCCGCACTCCTGCCGGCAGACCGCACCCCAGGCGGGACATCCCCGACCACAGCGGCGTAGTGTCCATCGCAATTCCAAAGCCAGGGAAACCGGCACGTCCCGTAGAGTCGGGCGTGCTCTCCCCGTGCACGGCGCGCCACCGCCACAGGCGGCGCGTCGAGGCTGCATCGCAATGGGTTTTGACGCCGGGCGGGTAATTGACTTACGGTACCGCGTCTGCCCGCGCGATCGCCCCCCTGGCGGCAGCGCGCCCCGGGCTCAAGGAGATCAGATGAATCGCCGACATTTCATGAAAACAGCGGCCGGCACCACCGCGGCCATGGCCATGGCGCCAGGATCCGCCTCCTCGTCACAGAACGTTCTCGGCGCGAACGATCGAGTGAACGTCGCGCTCATCGGCTGTGGAGGCCGTGGACGCCTGGTCGCGGGGCACATGGCCAAAGTGCCGAACGTTGCCTTCGTGGCCGTCTGCGATATCTCGGACACCACGATCGCCCAGGCGCGCACGAGCGCGTTTGCCGCCCCGGAGGCGGAGGGCTACAAGGATTTCCGCCGGGCGCTGGATCGGAAGGACGTCCATGCCGTGCTGATCGCCACGCCGGATCACTGGCACGCCATTCCCACCGTGCTCGCCTGCCAGGCGGGCAAGGATATCTACGTCGAAAAGCCTCTCGGCCACAACGTCGTCGAGGGGCGGAAGATGGTCGAGGCAGCCCGGAAGCACAACCGCATCGTCCAGCACGGCACGCAGCATCGATCGGCGCCGCATTACAAGGAGATCGAGAAGATCATCCAGAGCGGCGAGATCGGTGACGTGCACTTCGTGCGCGTCTGGAACTACGGCGGCAACGTGGCGGGCCAGCAAATCCCCGATTCCGAAATTCCCGAGGGGGTGGACTGGGACATGTACCTCGGACCGGCGCCGATGGTGCCCTTCAACCGGCAGCGGTTCCAGGGGACGTACCGGCGGTTCTTCGACTATGCGGGGGGTTACATTACCGACTTCGGCTGCCACCGGCTCGATTCGGTGCATCAGGTGATGCACGACGACACGCCGCTCACGGTCTACTCGATGGGCAGCCTGTACGTGCCGGTCGGGCAGGGTGACACGCCGGACGTGCTGCAGGTGACCTACGAGTACAAGAACTGGGTGCTCAGCTATGAGGGCATCCAGATGAACAGCTTCGGCACCGGGCCGCGCATGCCAGGCGGCCGGGTCCCGTACAACGCGGCGGGGGCGTTCGCCCGTCCGCACGGCGAGGCGTTCTACGGCACGAAGGGAACGATTTTCTCGGACCGTGTGGGGTACGAGCTGTTTCCCGCTGATGGAGGGGGGAGCCGTCGTGGAGGGGCGGGCGGCGGCGAGAACGGCGACGAGGCGGCACCGAAGTCGGCGGAGGGGCGGGACTGCACCGATCTGCATGCCGCCAACTTCATCGAGGCCGTACGCTCGCGTCAGAAGCCTGTTGCCGATATCGAGATCGGCCACAAGTCATCGAACGTCTGCCACCTGGGGAACATCTCGTACCGGCTCGGCGGCCGGAAGCTGAAATGGAACGCGGAGAAGGACGAGATCGTCGGGGATCAGGAGGCATCGAAAATGCTCTGGCGTGAGCCCCGGGCGAAGTGGGATCTCATCTAGAACATCAGGGTCAACTTCCCAATTCCCAACTCCCAACTCCCAACGCCCAACTCCCAACTCCCAACGCCTAATACAACCGCTGACTGTGACTGGGAGCCGTTGGAGGTTGGGAATTGGGAGTTGGGCATTGGGAGTTGACCTCCAAGACCAGCCTTCCGTGCCCGTGGCGTTCACCTCCTGATCGGGTCCCAGCCTGGCCGGTACGCCTCACGCGCCACAAGGCTGGTGGCCTCCGGCGAGTCCGGGAACTCGGCTTTCGCGCTGTCCCACACGAGCCGTTTGTAGGGAACCCGCAGCGCGATGTTCCCGAGCGTCACCGCTTCGGCAAGCGCCGCCACCTCCTCGAAGCTCCCGCGTGACCTGCCGCCGTTCCGAATGGCGTTCACCCACTCGTCGTCTGTTCTTGTGTCGTCGATATCCCCGGCGCCCGGGGCGCCGTCAAGCGCGTGTTGACGGCTCTTTGGGATGAGCCTCGGCTCATTGCCCCTGAAATCGCACAGGATCTTCCCCTTGTCTCCGATGAACAGCATGCCCTCGCTCTCGAGGTCTTCCCTGTCGTCGTAGAGCTCTTCGGGGGTCTGCGGCTTCATGCCGCCGTCGTACCAGAACGTATCCACAGCGGGCCGCTCTGCCGTCGCCGGGTGCCGCCAGCGGATCACGCTGGCCTTGGGAAAGGCGGCAAGCGACACGCGCCCGCCGGTGCTGACCCTGTTGTCGTTCACGTAGGCATCGTTGCTTGGTCTGGCCTCGACGAACTCCGGGACGCCGAGGTTCAGGATGCGGTACGGCTGCCAGAGGCTGTAATGCCCCATGTCGCCAAGGCACCCGGTTCCATACGCGTACCACCCGCGGTAGAGCGTGAACGTGTAGCTTGGATGGTAGGGCCGGTCGGGCTCCGGGCCCTGCCAGAGCTCCCAGTTGAATCCCTCCGGAACGGGGGGGCCGGTCTTGTGGTATTCCGGCATTCCCTGGGGCCAGAACGGGCGATTCGTCCAGTTGTGCACTTCGCGAATCGTTCCAATCACGCCCGCATTGATCCAGGCCGCAAGCAGATGACGGTCCGGGGT
>JACCXG010000549.1 GCA_013697225.1 Acidobacteriota bacterium | reverse complement strand
CTCGATGCGACCAAGGCCAAGGAATACGGGCTGATTGACGAGATTCTGGGTCCGGTGGACAAGGCCGCCCCACCCGAAGATCTCGCGGCGCTCGCCGAGGCGGCAGGGTCGACGACGGCTCCAGTTCCCGCCCCTTCCGCCCCGGCAACCGACACATTGACCACGACGTCAACGGGTCCCCACGGTCCGCGCTGACCGCGCGCGGGAGGTACCTCCTCGCGGCTCCGTACGCTGGCATACAGGTTGCGACTCTGCAGGCTGTGAAGCCGGAACGGCTCGGAGCTGAACTGTAAACGATGGCCACTGCAGACGCGTTTCCGCTGGCGAACCAGCCGGTACTCTTGCGTTTCGGCGTCGCCATCGCAGCGGTGGGCGTCGTCTTTCTCCTGGATCAGACCTTCGGTGACCTGATTGACGATGGGAGCCAGTTCCTGTTGTTGTCAACGGCGGTGCTGGCCAGTGCCTGGTTTGCCGGGACGGGACCAGCGCTTGCGGCGACCGTCGCAGGAGCGCTTCTTGGCAGCGGGCAGATGCCGGTTGCCCCGCTCGACGAGCGCGCGACGCAGACCCACCTTGCGTTGTTCGTGGTTCAGGGGGTGCTGCTCACAGCACTCATATCTGAGCTGCGCCGGGCCCGCGGGGTGGCCGAGCAGCAGGCAGCCGAGGCGCAGGAAGCACGGCGCGACAGCGAAGCCGCCGGCCGGATGAAAGACGAGTTCCTCGCCACGATCTCGCACGAGCTCCGTACTCCACTTAACGCCGTGCTGGGCTGGCTGCACCTGCTCCGGAGCCGCAAGCTCGACCAGGCCACTGCCGCCCGGGGCCTCGAATCCATTGAGCGGAACGTGCGCCTTCAGGCACAGCTGACGGGTGATCTGCTGGACGTTTCGAAGGCGCTGACGGGCAAGCTGTGCCTCGATACCAGACCCGTCTCCCTCACG
The DNA here is from genome assembly GCA_013697225.1 of Acidobacteriota bacterium. Classification (GTDB taxonomy): domain Bacteria; phylum Acidobacteriota; class Vicinamibacteria; order Vicinamibacterales; family 2-12-FULL-66-21; genus JACCXG01. The sequence goes on along the minus strand of JACCXG010000549.1, from coordinate 4,615 downwards.
GAGGCTGCGCGCCAGGCCATCGTTGCGGCCATCCCGGCTGCGGAAGCCCGCGGCGTACAACTCACATCCATCATTCCGGACCGTGCCGTGCCGGTGCTCGGTGATCCCGCGCGGCTCCGGCAGATTGCCTGGCACCTGCTCGGGAATGCCATCAAGTTCACGCCGCGGGGGGGCACGGCCACCCTTGCGGTGGAAGTCACCGGCGACGCGGCTACGCTGACGGTGTCCGACAGCGGCCCGGGGGTGGCGCCGGAGTTCCTCCCGCGCGTCTTCGATCGGTTCACTCAGGAGGATGCCTCAGCCACCAGGGCTGCCGGCGGATTGGGCGTGGGGCTTTCACTCGTCCGCGACCTCGTAGAGCTTCACGGCGGAGAGATTCGCGTAGCGAACCGGCCAGCCGGAGGGGCAGTGTTCGCTGCACGATTCCCGCTGCACCCGGTCGAACCGGAAGCCGCGCCTGCGCCGTCGTCACACGCGGTCGTCTCTTCGCCGCCGCTGGACGGGCTCCGCGTGCTGGTGCTCGAACAGGATTCGGAAGACCGCGAATTGCTCCGGACCGTCCTCCAGGAGCGCGGAGCGCTCGTGCAGGCGGTGGCCTCCGTCGCCGACGCCCTGGAGGCACTCGAGGCCTGGCGCCCCGATGTGCTGGTCAGCGATAACGGCACTCCCGAGCACGACTCGTATTCCCTCGTCGGCAAGGTCCGGTCGCTGGAAGCGGACCGGGGCGGGCGCATCCCGGCGGCCGCGCTGACGTCGTTTGCACGAACGGACCAGCACGTCCGGCGCATGCTGGAATCCGTTCAGCGCAATCTGCCGAAGCCGGTGGAACCGGCGGTGCTCACGGCGGAGGTCGCGAGGTTGAGCGGGCGCGACCGCGAGCGCACAGGGGCGAGCGGTCCGGTCGACAGCCACCATGCGTCGCGCGCGTGAGCGGCGTCTGACCGCCGGGGTTGAGTGTCTTCCCGACGGCGCAGTTCACGCGAGGGTCTGGGCGCCGCGCTGCACGACTGTCGAAGCCGTGCTGGATACCGACCGGGGGCGACGCTGGACCCTGCAGCCGGAGACCGACGGATTCTTCAGTGGTGATCTCGACGGCGCGCAGGCTGCTGACCGCTACTGGTTTCTCCTCGACGGCGCTCGTCTCCGCCCGGATCCGGTGTCGAGGTGGCAACCTGACGGTCCGCACGGCCCCTCGGCCATCGTCGATCCATCCTCCTTCCGCTGGACTGATGGCAAGTGGCGCGGGGTGGAACCCCGGCGGCAGGTGCTGTATGAGATGCACGTCGGCACCTACACGCCCGAGGGCACGTGGACGGCCGCCGCCGCAGGGTTGGACGCACTGGCGGATCTCGGCATCACCATCGTAGAGATGATGCCCGTGTCGGATTTCGCCGGGCGGTTCGGCTGGGGCTACGACGGGGTCAACCTCTACGCGCCCACCCGTTTGTACGGCAGGCCTGACGATCTGCGGGCGTTCGTCGACCGCGCGCATGCGCTGGGCCTCGGGGTGATCCTCGACGTCGTCTACAACCATCTCGGTCCGGACGGCAATTACCTGCCGGACTTCTCGCCCGAGTACTTCACGGACAAATACGAGAACGACTGGGGTCAGTCGATCAACTTCGAAGGGCCACGGCCGGCCCGGGAGTTCTTCGTCGAGAATGCCGCCTACTGGATAGACGAGTTCCACTTCGACGGCCTTCGGCTCGATGCGACCCAGGACATGAAAGACGCGTCCCCCGAGCACGTGATCGGCGAGATCGTGCGGCGCACACGAGCGGCGGCCGGGGACCGTCGCGTCCTCATCGTGGCGGAGAACGAGCCGCAGGATACGTCGATCGTCCGCGCGCGGGAGGCTGGCGGACACGGCGTGGATGCCGTCTGGAACGATGACTTCCACCACACGGCGGTCGTTGCGCTGACCGGCCGGCGCGAAGCCTATTACCAGGACTACAAGGGGTCGTGTCAGGAGTTCATTTCCTGTGCGAAATACGGGTACTTGTATCAGGGGCAGTGGTATGGCTGGCAGAAGAAACGTCGCGGAACGCCGGCCCTCGACCTGCCCGCCTACCAGTTCGTGACGTATCTGGAGAACCACGACCAGGTGGCGAACTCCGCCTTCGGCCGCCGGCTTCACCAGTTGTCGTCCCCGTCGCGCCTCCGGGCGATCACGGCGCTGACGCTGCTTGGTCCGGCCACGCCGATGCTCTTCCAGGGGCAGGAGTTTGCGTCTTCGGCGCCGTTCCTGTTCTTCGCCGATCACAAGCGCGAGCTGCACGAGCCGATCAACTCAGGTCGCAGGCAGTTCCTCTCGCAGTTTCCAAGCGTTGCGGATCCGCAGGTCCAGTCCGTGCTTCCTCCCGCTGTGGGTACCGAGCCGTATGATCGGAGCAAGCTGGATCCCTTAGAACGCGAGCGGAACTCGGGATGGCTTGCCCTGCATCGTGACCTGCTGGCGCTCCGGCGCACGGACCCGGTGATCCAGCGTGCCGGAGAGGGTCGGCCGGACGGCGCGATTATCGCTCCGGAGGCGTTTCTCCTTCGATATCAAGGAGGGGTCGACGGCGATCGGCTGCTCCTCGTGAACCTCGGTTGCGACCTCGACGTGACACCGGTCCCGGAGCCACTCCTGGCACCGCCTGCCGGTTCACGGTGGGAACGGCAATGGAGCAGCGAAGCGCCGGAATACGGCGGGAACGGCACGGCCCGGGTGCGGCCGCACTCGTTCCTGCGGATTCCCGGGGAGTCGACAGTGCTCCTCCGCTCGGTGAAGGGGCCCATCGAAGACGACGGAACGGACGACGCCGTGGGGAAAGAGGATGCATGAAGGCTGACGCAACCCGGCAGGTGCTGCGCCCGCGCGACATCACCGAAGGTGATGACTCCCCGCCTCGACGCGAATGGCTGGTTGCGAACGGGCTTGGCGGGTACGCCTCGGGGACCGTTGCGGGCGTGGTGACCCGCCGGTATCACGGTCTGCTGGTCGCTTCTCTTCCTGCGCCGCTTGGCCGGCTCGTCATGTTGAACCACCTGCTCGAACGGGTCCGGCTGGCGGACCGTCGTGTCATGTGGCTCGGAGACGAGGACGAGGTGGCCGGCCCCAACGTCATGGATCGCACGGAGCATCTCGTCGAATTCCGCCTCGAGCTGGGCCTTCCCGTATGGCGCTACGACCTCCATGGCACCATCATCGAGAGGCACGTGCTGATGCCGCACGGCCAGAATACGGTCCACGTCAGCTACTCGCTGGTGCAGGGAGACGGCCCGGTGCGGATGTCGCTGCGACCCTCCATCCAGTTCCGCAGCTATGAGGATGCTGTCGATCGTCCTCTCGTCGAGAGGTACACGCTGACCGCCTGCGACAGCCGCTACGAGGTCACCGGAAAGGGGGACATCCCCCCCTTGCGCCTGCGGCTGCACGGGGAGCGTGCCGCCTTGACCCTCGATGAAAGGGGCGTGGGTCACGTTCCTTACGAGATGGAGCGCCGGCGCGGGTACTCATCTGTCGGCTCCATGTGGAGCCCTGGCTACTTCCGGGCAGATTTGGGTTCCGGGGCAGACGTGACGCTCGTGGCCTCCACTGAACAGTGGGAAACGATTCAGGCCCTCGGCCCGGGCGAGGCCGCGGGGGCCGAGCAGGAGCGGCGGCGCCGTCTCCTGTCGATGGCCGGGCCGATCGCGGAGGAGCCCCTCGCCGCCGAGCTGGTGCTGGCGGCGGACCAGTTCCTCATCACGCCGGCGGGTCGCGCCGAGGAAGCCGCCCGTGCCCGCGCGGCGGGGGAAGAGGTTCGGACCGTGATCGCCGGCTACCACTGGTTCACCGACTGGGGCCGCGACACGATGATCAGCCTCGAGGGGCTGACCCTTGCCACGGGCCGGCACCGCGAGGCAGCGAGCATCCTGAAGACATTTGCGATGTACGTTCGCGACGGCCTGATCCCGAACATGTTTCCGAACGGCGCCCGGGAGGGGCTGTACCATACGGCCGACGCGACGCTCTGGTTCTTCCACGCGGTCCACAGGTACGTGCAGGCGACTGGCGACACCGACACCCTGCGAGGGTTGATTCCGACGCTTGCCGACGTGGTGGTGCATCACCTGGAAGGCACCCGTTTCGGCATAGGGGTGGATCAATCGGACGGACTGCTGCGTCAAGGGGAGCAGGGGTACCAGCTCACCTGGATGGATGCAAAGGTGGACGACTGGGTCGTGACGCCGCGGCGCGGCAAGGCAGTGGAGATCAATGCGCTGTGGTACAACGCGCTGCGGCTTCTGGACGGCTGGGTACGTGACTTCGGCGGCGCGCCGCACGGTCTGGACCTGGAACGCCACGCCGCGCGCGCCCGCGAGTCGTTCAACGCACGCTTCTGGTTCGAGGAAGGTGGCTACCTGTACGATGTCGTCGACGCTGAGAGCGGTGAGCATGACGACGCTTGCCGTCCCAATCAGCTGTTCGCCATCTCACTCGACCATCCCGTGCTCGATCGGGACCACTGGGCATCGGTGCTCGGCGCCGTGCACGACAGGCTCCTGACGCCGGTAGGACTGCGCTCGCTGGCGCCAGGCCATCCTGACTACAAGTCCAGGTACTACGGGGACCTCCGCGCGCGGGACG
>JACCXG010000509.1 GCA_013697225.1 Acidobacteriota bacterium | reverse complement strand
TGATGATCAGCGTCATCATCGCGACTCACAACCGCGCACGGCTCCTGGCCACCACGCTCGAGGCGCTGGCCGGACAGGAGTCCCCTGGCCGTCCCTTCGAGATCGTGGTCGTCGATAACGCCTCGGTCGATGAGACACCTGCTGTGGTTCAGGAGGCCGCAGGCCGAACGGCCGTGCCAATCGTGTACCTCCGGGAGGATCGCGCCGGCAAGTCTCACGCGATGAACACGGCCATCGCGCACGCGCGCGGAGACCTGCTGGTCCTGACCGATGACGATGTACTGCCTTGCGCAGGCTGGCTTGCGGCATATGCCGCGGCCTTCGACGAGACGGGCGCAGACTACGCAGTCGGGCGGATCCTGCCGTTGTGGGAGGCAGCCCCGCCGACATGGTTGTCGCCGAAGTTGTACGGGGTGCTCGCCATCCCCGACGGCGGCACCACCAAGCTTCCGCTGGGCAAGCGTATCAACGACCAGATTATGCCCTTGGGCGCGAACATGGCCGTGCGCCGTCACGTCGTCGACCGCATCGGCGGGTGGAACCCGAGCCTTGGAAAGCTGCAGGGCACGCTCCGAACCGGAGAGGATCACGAGTTCGCGCTCAGGATGACCGATGCCGGCTTCGTCGGGGTCTACGAGCCCGCCGCGTACGTGCATCACAGGGTTCCTGCGGATCGGCTTCGCCTCGCCTACTTCCACCGCTGGTTCTACGATAACGGCATCGTCCACTCTGGCCTTGATCAGCAGTATCCCCCCACCGACCGTTATCTGCTGAAGGTTCCACGCTACCTGTGGAGGCAGCTGGTGAAGGATGTCATGCTCATGGCCGGCGGCATTGTCAGGCTGGATGCGGGCCGCGCCGTTGCCGGTGAGATGCGGCTGGCGTGGTTCGCCGGTTACATCCGAGGCTGCTGGGATCGCTGGCGGGCAGGCGAGGGCCCCCGCCTGAAGACTTCAGAGAGCTGAAGGGATGCGCATCAGCGTTGTCATTGTCACGCGCAACCGCAGCTCGCTGCTGGACGCCACGCTCGACGGACTGCGGCGCCAGGACTTCAGACCCGGCGATGAGGTGGTGGTCGTCGACAACGGAAGCACCGACGCGACTCCGGACGTGATTGCGCGCGCCGCTCAGGGGTTCCCCGCCCGGTTCACCACATTTCGGGAGACCACGCCCGGCAAGACACCAGCGCTCAACAAGGGCATCGCGACCACGACAGGAGAGATCCTGGCGTTGACAGACGATGACGTGGTCGTGAGCGAGGGCTGGATTGCGACTATCCGGCGAATCTTCCTGGAAGGCCCCCTCGATCTGGCTGGCGGCCGCGTGGATCCGCGGTGGGAGGCCGCGCCACCCCGGTGGCTCCATATCGAGGATCACGGGCGGTATGGTCCGATGACCTCTCCTCTCGCCCTCCTCCACTACGGCGAGGCGGGAGAGCTCGGCGAGCGGACGGCCGTGGGGGCCAACCTCACGGTGCGACGAAGCGTCTTCGATCACCTGGGCGGTTTTGCTCCGCATCTGGGTCGCAGTCCCGGAACGCTGCTGTGCGGGGAGGACCACGATTTCTGCCAGCGGGCCGCTGCCGCCGGATATCGCTGTGAGTACCGTCCCGAGCTCCGGGCCCGGCACTGGGTGCCTGCTGAGCGGACACGCCTCACCTATTACCTCCGATGGTTCTTCTGGTCCGGAGTCACAAACGCCAGGCTCGACCGCCGGCCCGGCACGGGCGGTCTTGATACCGCGGAGCGGGTCGTCACCTCGGCGTACTTCGTCCGGCGGCTGTTGCTGGCCCCTGCGCGAGTGCTGGCGAGTGCGCTCGCAGGTCGGCCGGGTGATGCGGTCAGGGCAGCGATGGATGGTGCCTTCGTGCTGGGTGTCCTGAGCGAGAGAATCAGGTACCGCGTGCGTGGCGAGAACGTGCCGCGAGCCGCACACGAGCAAGCCAGCGCGCTCGTGCGGTGATGCGCGCCAGGATCGTCCTGGTCGCACTCTGAAGAACCCTCAAGGAGCATTGATACCACGATGAGCGACAGGCCAACCGTGACAGCACCAGCCCTGCAGCCCGCCGACACGCATGCGAACGAGATCGCGCGAGGCGAGCGGTTCGAGTTCGGAAGCAACTGGGCGCGCTTCCTGTCTGTCCTCGACGACACCCGGATCCAGGCAGCCGAGCGGGCGCTGCAGGAGATGCTCCGAACTCCCCGGCTCGACGGCCTTCGCTTTCTGGATATTGGTTCGGGCAGCGGGCTCTCGAGCCTGGCGGCGAGACGCCTTGGTGCCACCGTCCACTCGTTCGACTACGATCCGCAGTCGGTCGCCTGCACGGCGGAGTTGCAGCGGCGGTACTACCCCTCGGACCCGCAGTGGACCGTCGAGCGTGGCTCGGCGCTGGACCCCGGATACATCCGGACCCTGGGGACGTTCGATATCGTTTACTCGTGGGGAGTGCTGCACCACACCGGGCGGATGTGGGAGGCGCTCGATCATGCAGCCATCCCGGTGGCCCCCGGTGGCAGACTCTTCGTCGCCATCTACAACGACACCGGGACGCAGAGCCGCCGGTGGCACCGGATCAAGCGGACCTACAACGAGCTCCCGCGATTCGCTCGGGTGCCGTTCGCGGTGCTCGTGACGCTGCCGACGGAGGTCAAGGCCATCGCGTCGGCGGCACTCAGGTTGAGCCCGGGTGAGTACGTTCGACGCTGGACTGACTACCGCCGGCTCCGCGGGATGAACCGCTGGTACGACATCCTCGACTGGGTGGGCGGCTA
>JACCXG010000499.1 GCA_013697225.1 Acidobacteriota bacterium | reverse complement strand
TTGGTCGGGGCGTTCACCTTGAGGGTGGAGCCATCGGCGTTGGCATCGGCATCGAGGCCTCCCTCGACGGCGCGGGTCGGCGACACGGGGCTCTGCGGCGATCCCGAGCAACCGGTAACGAGCAGCGGAAGCGCAAGCGCAAGCGCCAGCGCCTGCCACAGGATCATGGTCCTTCTGTTCATCCAGCGAGTTCTCCTGAAAATGGGGTCGGACGCCCGGCGGCGGGGCAAACTGCGCACCCGGCGGGCAACGCCGATGATACCCGATGGTGCGCGGGCTGACACGCAAATGCGCGGTTCCGCCGATGTTTTCTGAAGCGCGGCGAAAGGCTGAGTTCCCCCCTAGCTCACGCGCGTGGTCTCCGCGCGTGCAGCAGCAGTGGCGTCCGCTGGAAGGCACGGGTATTTGCATTGCATGCCTCGGCGGCAATGCCGACGGTACGCTGGAACTGGTCCGAACGGGGCTCGCTCAGGGGAGCAACAGCAGGGTGACGCGGTATTTCCTTCTCCTCGGCATTGCGCTCGGGCTGCTGATGGGTGTCGGCGGGTACACCTTCATCTACGCGCGTGACGCGTCGTACATGACCGACGACCCCGCAGCATGCGCCAACTGCCACGTGATGAACGAGCAGTACACCGGCTGGATCAACGGAAGCCACCGGGCGGTCGCCGTGTGTAACGATTGCCACACCCCCGCGGGTGCAGTCGGCAAGTACACGACCAAGGCGATCAACGGGTTCAACCACTCGCTTGCCATGACGACCGGCCGCTTCCCGGATCAGATCCTGATCAACAGCCGCAATCACCAGATCACCGAGTCTGCCTGCCGCAAGTGCCACGCCGACGTGGTGCATGCGATCGAAGCTCCGGGAGGCCAGACGGGTACTTCGTGCATCCGCTGCCACGCCTCGGTGGGGCATCTCGACTGAGGCGCCCTGCACACTGAAACGACAGGAGCTATGGCCGATAACCATACACCCGAACCCAACCGCCGCGGAGGCAGGCTCATCCTGCTCACCGCTCTCGTAGCCGCCGTCGCAGCCGCCGGGATCACCGCGCTGCTGGTCAACATCTTCGAGCGGCAGCAGGAGGCGCGCAATCCCTTCTTCCGCGTCGTGGAGATCACGGATGAAACCGACGACCCTGCGGTCTGGGGCAGGAACTTTCCGTTCCAGTACGACCAGTACCGCAAGACCGTCGACCAGGCCCGTACGCGGTACGGCGGCAGCGAGGCGATGCTCAGGACGCCCACGGAGGCGGACCCGCGATCGATCGTCGCGCAGTCCCGCCTGGAGGAGGATCCCCGGCTGAGGACCATGTGGGCAGGTTACGCATTCTCGAAGGACTTTCGCGAGGAGCGCGGCCACGCCTACATGCTCGAGGACCAGACGTTCACGGAACGGCAGGACTTCGTGAAGCAGCCGGGCGCCTGCCTGAACTGCCACGCGTCTACCTACGTCGCCATGATGCGCGCGGGAAACGGCGACCTGCAGGCCGGGTTCGAGAAGATCAACCAGATGCCTTTCTTCGAGGCACGAAAGGGGGTGGAGCATCCGGTCTCGTGTATCGACTGCCACGATCCGCAGGACATGCAGCTGCGGATCACGCGTCCTGCCTTCATGGCAGGCATCCGCGCGGCCAAGGCCGCAGAGGGGGTCGAGAACTTCGACGTGAACCGCGATGCCACGCGGCAGGAGATGCGCGCCTACGTCTGCGGGCAGTGCCACGTCGAGTACTACTTCGCCGGCCCGGAGAAGCGGCTCACGTTCCCCTGGGCCAAAGGGCTCAGGGCGGACGACATCATGAGCTACTACGACGAGATCAAGTTCCAGGACTGGAAGCACGCCGAAACCGGGGGGCCAACCCTCAAGGCACAGCACCCGGAGTTCGAGATGGGGAGCCAGGGAATCCACGGCCGCTCCGGCGTGACGTGCACCGACTGCCACATGCCGTACATGCGGCAGGGGAGCATGAAGGTGACGGACCACCACGTCCGATCGCCATTGCTGAACATCAACCGCGCCTGTCAGACATGCCACCGCTGGGACGAAACGGAGCTCCGCGATCGGGTGTTCACAATCCAGGACCGCACGTTCGCCGTGCGCAACCAGGCGATGGATGCCCTGGTCTCCCTGATCAACGACATCAAGACCGCCCAGGCCTCCGGCGCCACTGACGCGCAGCTCGACGGCGCGCGGCAGTTCCAGCGGCGGGGCCAGTTCTTCCTCGATTACGTGGAAGCCGAGAACTCGATGGGCTTCCATGCCGACCAGGAGGCGATGCGCCTCCTGGCACTCTCGCTCGACAACACCCGCCAGGGGCAGATCGTGCTCCGCAATGCGACCGGAATGACGACCGGGCCCAATTCGGCCCCTCCGTTCGAGGTGGGGCAGCCGGTGAAACCGAGCGAACGGAACGGCGGCGGCGCGGACCGCAAGCCCCCGGCAGGTTCGGGGGCGGCCAAGGGCGGGGGCTGAGCGTGATCCGATCATCGGGATCATGGAAGGTATGCGCAGCGGGTTGTGCGGCGGTGTGGGGTTCTGAGCGGGACCGCCCGGCCACACGCGGCAGCGCAGTGTCACCGGTATCGTGCGCGTGTAATCTCCGCCTGGAAGAACGGATGGTAATCCTCCGTCCCGAAGTGATTCCCTATCCTGACCATCGTCGGGATGGTGAAACCGTCGAAGGTCCCCCCGGCATGCACGGTGCCTCCGAACGGCTGCCAGGCGAATGTTTTCTCCGGATTGGCGTCCGTCCAGCGCATCGTGGTGAGCGCGACAACACTGCCGGTGCCGGCAAGGGTCAGATCGATGACAACCGGCTCGATTTCGGACGGCACAGTGATCCGCGCCCGATCGGGTCCCGTCTGCTCCCACCGAACCCCATTGATCGGCAGCAGGCCGGCCGGCGCCCAGATCGCTTCCATCGCCGGACGTGCGGCTGCCGCCCTGTTCAAGTCGGGTGACGGTCCGAGATTCACGACCGGGAACAGGCGATTGAGCCAGAAGCGCGACCAGCCCGAGCGCGCCAGCAGACCATCGGAACCGGATGGCGCTACTTCACCCACGCAATCGCCCCAGGCACACCAGCGAGGGCGGTTCTGGCGACGAGCACTGAAACCATTTTGCTGACGAGCGACATCACGCCTCACCCTTGTGTCCTCGACGGACGTTCCGGGCGGAACGAGTGAGGCTCAGCTCCATCGATCCTACCAGCCCGGCGTGGCACGGGCGGTCCCGATCACAGCGGCCACTCGAGCCCCAGGATCGGGAAGAGGCCCAGCTGGTCCAGCCGCCGCAGAGCGTTCGCCCGGCGATCCCAGGAGTAACCCGCCACGTTTCTCCGGTTGGTGACATTCTGGACGCCGGCGAAGATCGACACCTGCCGGTCTCCCCGTCGGAACGTGCGGTCCACGCGCAGGTCCAGACGGAAATAGTCCGGCACCCGGGACTCGTTCAGCCGCGCCACGTCATAGACGGCGCGCCGCTCGGCAGCAGAGGTGACCGGATCGACGGGTGTGAAGGGTCGCCCCGCCAGGTACGCCATCCTTCCTGACAGGCTCCAGCCCGGCGCCAGGCGATAACGGCCGATGACGTTGGCCACGATCGGATAGTCGAACGAGCCTGGGCGCAGAATGCCGTCGAAACCGGAGAACCGCGCGCGTGAGAACGCCAGGTTCCCTTCGCCGGCCCAGCGGCTTCCCGCGCTGGCTTTGCGGTCGATGTACGCCTCGACGCCGGTCACCTCCCCGCCGCCCTGGCTGATCATTGGAAAGAGCACGTCGCGCACGGCAAACGTGTCGCCGACATTTGCCAGCGTGAGCGACGGAATCTGGCTGGACACCGGGTAATCACGGTAGTTCTTCCGGTACGCCTCCACGCTCAGCCGAGTGGCCGTATCGAGACGGAACGTCAGGCCGCTGACGTAATGATCCGCGCGGAAAGGCTCGAGCGACCGGTTCTCCGGGTATGCCGTCAGGAAGAGGAAGAACGGCTGCTGGTAGTACTGCCCGTAGGACGCGCTCAACGCCAGTCGCCCGGTGAGGGACATACTTGCCCCGAGGCGCGGACTGACACGGGTCGCGGAGATGAACTGGTAGCGATCCAGCCGCGCACCGCCCGTGATGTCGAGCCGCCCGGTCACGGACCGTGTCGCCTGCGCGTAGGCGCCCACCTGGTATGCGGTGAATCGTTCCCTCAGGGTGAACGGGTTCGCGTCGGAGGTGGCGAAGAACGGGCTGTCGCTGCCAAACGGGGACGCCGTGTCGTAGTCGATGGAGGAGGCCTTCACGCTCCCCCCGGCCTGGATCTTCTCCAGGTACGGAGCCGAGGTCGTCACGTCGTACTTCACCGTCGTGTCGGCTTCAGACGACCGCTCCCGAAAGACCACCGCGCCGCTGGCGATCTGATCCGCCACGGGCGTATCCGGCGCGGGCACGCCGTCCCGCAGCAGATCTTTCACGCTCTGCCCCACGGCTCCACGGGAGTGGGTCACACCCAGCAGGCCCACCCCGCGGCTGTTCACTCGCTGCCAGTTGAACCCTGTCGCGCTCCGCCACCCCTCGTATCGGATGTCCAGGTTGCTGAGCTCTTCGCTCGGGTCGCTCGTTTCCGTCAGACCCAGACGAATCGAATCGACGCCGGTCAGGTTGACGGCCCAGACGCGATCGCGGGCGGACAGGTCGTACACCGCCTTGGCGTTGGCCGTGTAGAGCACGGGCACCCCGCCAATGCCGGTGTCGCTGGTGAACAGATCGAGAAAGCTGCGCCGCGCCGACAGGATCCACGATCCTTTCGCACTCGATCCGATGGGCCCTTCGATCACTCCTCCCGCACCGGCGAATCCCAGCGTCGCACGTCCCCCGATGCGGTCGCGGCGCCCCTCGCGTTGTGCGACCTGCAGCACGCTCGACGTGCGGTTGCCATAGGGCGCCGGGTACCCGCCGGTCAGGAACGTGATGTTGTCGATGAGCTGCACGTCCAGGATGCTCACCGTGCCCCCCGCTGATGCGAAGGTCGCAAAGCTGTTGATGTTCGGAATTTCGACGTTGTCGACGATGTAGAGGTTTTCGAGCGAGCTGCCTCCGCGCACGATCAGGTCGTTCCGGAAGTCGTCCGTGCCAATCACCGCGCCAGGGAGCGACTGGACGTAGCGCGCGACGTCCTGGAGCGCGCCGGGGCTGCCGGAAACCTCCTGGGCCCCGATGAGAAAGCCCGACGTTTTCACCTCCGCAGGGAGAACGAATGCCGGTGCGGCGACGGTGACCGTCTGCTGGACTCCTTCTGAAGGGGGCAGGACGATCTCAACGGCGCGGTCGAGGCCGGCACGAACCTGCACGTTTTCGCTGACGACGAGCGGCCCGCCTGGCGCGGCAATCTCGAGGGCGTACGTGCCGGGGCGCACCGCCAGAACGAAACTGCCGTCCGGCGCGGTGACCACGCATTGCGCCGTTGCAGGGACGCACACCGCCGCCTCCTGCATGGCGGCACCGGCGGCATCGGTGACCCGGCCGCGGATCGTCCCCACGCCAGCCGTGTCCTGTGCCCGCAGCTGTGCGGGAAAGGCCAGCAACGCTGCCAACACCACCGTCAGAGACGAGAAGGCGGGGGCGACGGGGCGTCCCTGCGCGATCGCGCGACGACCGCCTTCCCCGAGGGCTCGAAGAAGGCGGTCGCCGATACATGGTGACACCGCGTCAGAACCTGACCGTCAGGGTGCCGAGCACCGGCAGGGCCCAGCGGCTGCTCGAATCGTTCGGTTCTCGAGTCCGGTCCCCCACTTGCGTTCCTGGACATCCGTCGGCAGGGCGAGCACGGTCCCGGCGCCACCCTCGTGATAGGTTCCGCCCACCGAAGGAGCAGTTCCAGCACTGAACGTCATGGCCCAGGGGGACGCCGGCGTCCCCTGGGCTGCCGCCTGGTGCGGCATCGTCAACGCCATCACCACGCCAGCCATCGTTCCGATTCCGAACCTCTTCAACATTGTCCACTCACTCCCTTGCGTGCTT
>JACCXG010000483.1 GCA_013697225.1 Acidobacteriota bacterium | reverse complement strand
CCACGATGGCGTATGAAGTCACGCGACTGCGCGGAGTGCTCCCAGGCGTCTCAGCCAGTCGCTGATGAGGTTCCAACTGGCGAAATTTAGGCTCACCAGCCTCCGCTCTGATTCCTCGCGGAGGCTGTCCGCCGAAGCCTTGGTGTAGGCGGACTTCACCGTCCAGGTCGGAAGCATTCGGCCAGTCCGCGAGTGCTATACTGTCGACGGCGCCCGGCTGGCGATTCCATGAGCGACACCTCGGCACCGGTCCCTCGGCTGGTCAGATTTGGCGTCTTCGAAGTCGATCTGCGCTCAGGCGAGCTGCGAAAGTCGGGCGCCCGTCTCAACCTTCAACAACAACCGCTGCAACTGCTCTCCGTGCTGCTTGAACAGCCTGGCGAGCTGGTCACGCGCGAAGAACTCCGCAAGCGGCTGTGGCCGGACGATACCTTCGTCGACTTCGACCACGGATTGAATGCCGCGGTGAAGCGGCTTCGCGACACCCTGGGCGACTCGGCCGACTCGCCCCGCTTCATCGAGACGGTGCCTCGACGGGGCTACCGGTTCATCGCCCCCGCGAGCGTGCCCGATTGGCCAGCCGCCCGCGCCGGGCGAGGCGCAGGACCCCGGCGTGTGAGATTGGAGCGGGCGATCGTCGGAGTCGGCGCCGCAGGCGCGATCGCGCTCGGCATCTGGACCTTCCTGAAAACGCCTGTGCCGGGGAACGCTGGTGCGAACATCACGTCGGCGCACCGATCACCAGGGCCACTCAACCGGCTGACGACGGGAACGGATCTGAACACGGAGCCGACGCTCTCACCAGACGGTGAGTGGGTCGCGTATGCGTCCGATCGCAGCGGGGAAGGGCATCTCGATATCTGGCTCCAGCGCCTCAGCGGGGGTGAGCCCGTGCGCCTCACGCGCGACCCGGCCGACGAGCACGAGCCTACTTTTTCGGCCGATGGGAACCGCATTGCATTTCGTTCCGAGCGCGAGGGAGGCGGTGTCTACGTCATCCCCGCTCACAGCGGTGGCGAGGCCAGACTTCTCGTCCGCGGCGGCGCGCATGGACCGCGCTTCTCGCCGGATGGGCGCTGGCTCGCGTATTCGACGGGCCCAGGACGGTTCAGTACGGACAAGAACTCGGCCTTCTCCAGCGCGACCTACCTCATCCCGTCAACTGGAGGCGAGTCGACGCGATTGCTGCCCCACTTCGCGTCGGTCGCGTGGCCCGTCTGGTCTCCCGACAGTCGCCTCCTTCTCACCGCCAGACACGGGATCAATGACAATCAGGAATGGTGGGTGGTGGCGCCGGACGGCCAGGCGCCGGTGAAAATTGACGGTGTCAACCTGGTCACCGGCAGCCGTTTCGCCGTGCGACCCTGGAGCTGGCTCGAGGGCAACCGCATCGTCTACTCGGCGGCGCTCGGCGGCGACAGCTGGAATCTGTGGGAGGTCGTGATTGCGCCAGACACCTCGAGCGTCTCCACCGAGCCGAAGCCGCTGACGACAGGCGCCGATCTGCAGGCCCACGCATCGATCGTGCGAGGCACGCAGCTCGTCTTCTCGAACTTGACCCAGACGGTCAATGTGTGGGCTGTTCCGGTCCACGCCGACAGCGGTCGGGCCGCAGGCCCGGCGCAAAGGGTCACGGCAACGTCCGCGCTGCAGTGGTCGCCTTCGGCTTCAGAAGATGGGCGGCGTCTGGTGTTTCGTAGCGACAGACTGGGCATTGGCGGTCTCTGGATGCGGGACCTCGAGACTGATCGGGAGGACCTCCTTGTCTCATCTCGAGGAGCCATCGGTCCGGTCATCACCGCCGACGGCTCCCGCGTCGCTTATGTGGACGCCGAGAGACACTGGGCGATCTTTGTGGTGCCGTCGTCGGGTGGCGAGCCGGAAAAGGTCTGCGGGGACTGTGGCGACAGCTTCGTCTTCGTGCAGGACTGGTCGAGAGACAAGACGCGAATTCTGTACCTTGCCGGGAGTCCCACCGAGGTGTTCGTCCTCCATCTGCCATCAGGCCGGAAGACGCGTGCACTGCAGCGCTCGCCGCATTCCCTCTGGCAGGCGAAATTCTCGCCGGACGACCGTTGGATCAGCGTCCTGGAACCGCTCGAGGCCCAAGGCCACACCCGGCTATGGGTCGTCCCCTTCAGAGACGGGTCGGTGCCCGATGCACACCAGTGGGTGGGCGTCACGAGTGGCGATGACTGGGACGATAAGCCACGCTGGTCGCCGGACGGCAACTTGTTGTACTTCACGTCCCTGCGTGACGGGTTTCACTGTCTCTGGGCCCAACGGCTCCGGCCGGACACCAAAGAGCCGATGGGGCCGGCCTTCCACGTACAACACTTCCACAGCGCCAGGTTGTCGATGTCGAATGCGGGGTTTGTTGGCCTCGAAACCGCAGTCGCGCGCGACAAGCTCTTCATCAATCTGGGCGAGCTGAGCGGCAATATCTGGACCACGCGATTACAGTAGCGACCACTCCATCGCGCGCTCGACCTCCGCCGCGTCCTGCTCCGCACCCGGCTTCGACCACAGACCTTCGGCACGCGAGCGAAGCTTGTCCGGTAATCCGTCGCCGCAACCTCTAAAGAACACAGCGCTTAGTCGGTCACTTCTCCGCGCGCCACGTGTCATCCCCGCATCATTGAGGTAGCGGTCCCCGGGGCCCACTTTTGGACGCATCTGCCTAGATGGAGGTGCGCCAATGCCGAGCCCCCGCTGTTCCCGCTGGTGCCTGTCTCTCCTGGTTGCGTCGACCCTGGCCGCTCCCCTTCACGAAGCGGCTCGCGCGGCCTCGCCCTTCGATCCGGTCCTTGAACGCGTCCTGAAACTGCTGCCCAAGCGGCCTCTCGAAGTGGCTGTCATCGATCCCAACCAAGCCCAGCCAGACGTTCGTCGGACCCTCCTGACGCTCGATGCGTTCATAACGAAAGGAGGGCGGGTCGTCTACCTCACGAGCCACAGCGAGGTCATACAGGGCGCCCTCAAGGGCTCGCAGCTCTGCGACTACATCCTGGCCACCATCGTGTGGCACGAGATGGCCCACATCGACGGGGCGAACGAAGCAGAGGCGCAGCGATGCGAGGAGCAGCTATGGACGGCCTTCCTGATGGAAGAACGGGTTGATCGGATCCAGGGGCTTCGCTATCTCAAGGCGCTGAAAAGCCGGCGCGGTGACGAAGGGCACAGGCGCCCGTGAGGCTTGCCGACCCCCACTTCGAACGGCAGGTCGCCTGACAGCTGCGACCGCGGACAGAAATCGCCCCGGTCATGTCCGGCGACGTCATCCTGATTCGCGACGTCACCGAGCACGGG
>JACCXG010000466.1 GCA_013697225.1 Acidobacteriota bacterium | reverse complement strand
GCGGCAGCGCCGCCCGGTGGCGCCGGCAATCGCGGACGCGGTCTCTTCGCACGGGGCCAGGGTCCGCCCGGTGATGGCGACGTCCGCCCCGGCCTCCGCCAGGGCGGCGGCCATCATCTGGCCGAGTCCGCGGGCGCCCCCGGTAACGAGCGCCACCTTCCCGTCGAGGCGGAATGAATCGAGCACTGACTTGTGAGCCAAATCTGAAGTCTCCTGAATCGCTGCCAGTTACCAGTTTCCAGTTGCCAGTTACCGGTTACCAGTTCCCAGCCGCCAGTTTCCAGTTCCCAGTCGCCAGTCGCCAGTTGGCCGCCCCTCGATCTTGCTGGAAACCGGCAACTGGAAACCGGTAACTGGAGACTGGTAACGTCTGCCGATCGCGGCAGTATATCCCCTCGGGTCCATGAGAACAGAGGCTTTGCATGCAGAGTAGCGCCTGGGGACGGTGTGGCACGCCCGACGATGCGGCCTGAACTCTACGCAACTGCGCAATAGCCGCAGTTTGCATGCAGAGTATGGACGTGTTAGGATTTCGCCCGACAGGACAAAGCCTCAGTGGTACCGGGCACCCAGCGCCTCGAGTCGCAAACCCTTCGTGCGCTCCTTCAGATGCGCGAGCTGCTGCTGCGCGGCGCTTTCCGGCCAGGCGAACGCCTCCGGGAGATTCCGCTCGCCGCACGCCTCAAAGTGTCACGTACGCCCCTCCGCCTCGTCCTCGATCGGCTCGAGCAGGAAGGGCTGCTTGCCGCACGACCGACGGGCGGCTTCGTGGCGGCGGAGTTCACGGTCAACGACATCCACGACGGCATCGAGATTCGCGGGATGCTCGAGGGCACCGCGGCGCGCCTTGCCGCCGAGCGCCTCGAGAAGCCGGAGGAACTCGAGCCGGTACGAACGTGCCTCGGCCGGATCGACCGGCTTCTGCAGCGCTGGGCGTCCGGAACCGATGCCCTGGCGCGATACATCACGCTCAACGAGGAGTTCCACGAGCTGCTGCTCGACCTGGCGAAGAGCCCGATGCTGCGCCGGGCCGTCGCGCGGGCGGTAGCCCTCCCCTTCGCCTCGCCGAACGCGTTCATCCTCGGGCACGCGCAGAAGAAAGAAGGGCGCGAGGTCGTGATGATCTCGCAGATGCACCACCGGGCGATCGTGGACGCGATCGCCAACCGCGAGACAACGCGCGCCGAATCGCTGGCGCGGGAGCACTCCAGGCTGGCTCGAACGAGCCTCGAGATGGTCCTCAAAGACAAGCGCGCCTTCACCCAGGTGCCGGGCGCCTCGCTGATCAAGTTCCCGGAGGCGGTCTGAGCCAGTCCGCCTCACTGGCCTGCCGGCCTTCAGGGAAGAATCCCCAACGCAGAGGTGAGTATGAGCCGCATGAACTGGCCGCGAGTTGCCACGGCAGGTGTCCTGGTCGTCGCAGGTGTAATGGGCAGCATTGTCGCGTCGCAGCGCACCGCGTCGGCGATGGCGACCTCCGCAAACGCGCTCCTCAAGAGCCTCGACCCGGAAGGGCGCAAGAAACTGGCGCTGCCGCTCGATTCGAGCGATCGTACGCGCTGGAACTTCGTGCCGACCTCGATGTTCCCGCGCCAGGGGCTCCCGCTCAAGGAGATGACGGAGCCTCAGCGCAAGCTGGCGCATGAGCTGCTGCGTTCGGCACTGAGCGACCGGGGCTACACCACCACCACCGCGATCATGAAGGACCTCGAGGCGATCCTCAGGGACACCGAAGCCGCGGCACGTGAGGCCAGCGGCCGCGGGAGCGCGGGCGGCCAGGTGCGTGACCCGGAGCTGTATTTCTTCACCGTGTTCGGCACGCCGGGCGAGAAGGCGGCGTGGGGCTGGCGGGTCGAAGGCCACCACGTGTCACTGCACTTCACCGTGGCGAACGGGACGAGCGTGGCAGCCGCGCCGTCCTTCTGGGGCTCGAACCCGGCCGAGGTCCGTGAGGGGCCCCGCAAGGGTTTCCGTGCCCTCGACAAGGAGCAGGATGCCGGACGCGCCGTGGTGATGGCGCTCGACGAAGCCCAGCGGAAGACCGCCATCTACACCGAGACCGCACCGAACGACATCATCACGATGACCGCGGTGACCACTGATCCGCTGACGCCGGAAGGCCTGACCTATTCCGCCATGAACCCCAAACAGCGCGAGCTGCTCATGGCGCTCATCGACGTCTATGTCTCGCAGATGACGGCCGACATCGCTGCCGAGCGGATGGCCGCAATCAAGAAGGCTGGCGTCGAGAAGCTCACCTTTGCCTGGGCCGGGCCGGTCGAGCCGGGGGCACGCCACTACTACCGGGTGCAGGGCCCCACGTTCCTAATCGAGTTCGACAACACGCAGAACAACGGCAACCACATTCATTCCGTCTGGCGTGATTTCGCGAACGACTTCGGCCGGGACCTCCTCCGCGAGCATCTGGCGGCGGTGGCGCACTGAAGTAAAGGGATAAGGGAAAAGGGAAGAGGCAGAAGGGAAAATGTCCAGAGTGTTCAGGTTCGTTGCCGCGCTCACCACATTCTCAGTCGTAGGCCTGTGTGCCCTCGTTGCCCAGACGGCTCCGCCCGCCGGGGGTGGCACCTCTTCCACCTACCAGGTGCCGCCGACGGACGAAGGGCCGAAGGTGCCTGAGGGTTTCACGCCCATTTTCAACGGCAAGGACCTGAGCGGCTGGCACGTCAGCCGCACGAATCACCACGGCACCACTCCCGAATTCCGTGTCGTCCATGGCGTCATCGTCGGGACGCAGAACCCGCGCGGGCAGGGAGGAATCCTCCTGACGGACCGGAAGTACAAGAACGTCGAGGTCTACATGGAGATCAAGCCGGACTGGGGCTGCGACAGCGGCCTGTTCCTGCGCTCCAGCGAGGCGGGCGAGGCGTATCAGG
>JACCXG010000462.1 GCA_013697225.1 Acidobacteriota bacterium | reverse complement strand
GGTGGTCCAGACGATCCACCCCGGGCATTACAGCATCACCCACGCGTGCCGGCAGGACTACGCCGCCTTTTACCGGGAAGAGATCAACTTCCGGCGGACGATGAAGTATCCGCCGACGGTGGCCTTGATCAATGCCGTCGTGAAGGGCAGCACCCTCGAGGGAGCTCTCGCCGACGCCGGCGTCATCGTCCACGCACTGAGATGGGGTGGAGAGCCGTACCGGGTACTCGGCCCCGCGCCCGCTCCGCTCAGCCGGCTGAAAGGGGAGCATCGCGCGCAGCTGTTCATCAAGGGCACCCACCGGAGCGCGATGCGGAAGGCGCTCCAGGGAGTGCTCGAGGCGCGGCCTGAGATCAGGCGCCGTACGATTGTGGACGTGGACCCGATGAGCGTGCTGTGAGGACGGGGAGACCCTGTGGGTCAGTTGGTGAAGGCGAGCGGCACCGGCGTGAAGCACAGGACCAGCATGAGCAGCGCGAAGACGGCAAGCGCCACACGACCCCGGCCCAGCGGCTCGTACTCGTAGATCACCCGCGGGTGTCTCGGCCCCAGGAAGGCGAGCATCGCGAGCATCATGACCGTCATCACGATCCAGCTGCTCGAGAAGAACGTCATCACCACGGCAGTCGCCACGGTCGCCAGCGAAATCGGAGTGGACCACCGGCCGAGCGTTGCGTAGGTGATGTGCCCGCCGTCGAGCTGCCCGAACGGCAGCAGGTTCAGGGCCGTGGCCAGCATCCCGAACCAGGAGGCAAATACCATCGGGTGCATGTTCAGGGTGTAGCCCTCGGGCACCGTGCCGAACATGAGCCAGGCCGCCCCCTTGAACAACAGGGGCTCACCCAGATAGATGAGCTCGGCGCTTTCCGGGGGCGCCGGCACTATCGTCGAGAGGCTCAGCCCGTAGAGCAGGGCCGGAATGAGCGCGGCGAAGCCCGCAATCGGGCCCGCGACCCCGACGTCGAACAGAACGGTCCGGGTGGGGAACGCCTCCCGGATGCGAATGACGGCCCCGAGCGTGCCTGTCCAGAACGGCGGCGGCAGGGGCAGGAAGTACGGCAGCGTGGCGTCGACTTTGTAGATCCGGCAGGCCAGGTAGTGCCCCATCTCGTGCGCCCCCAGAATCCCGAGGATCGTCAGGCTGTACCACAGCCCCCACGAGACGTCCCTCAGGGTCGGCTCCACCGTCCGGTTGCCGAACTCTGACAGAAAGGCGGCATAATGCCCCTGCCCCACGAGGGTCGTCGTCGCAAGTGTAAGAAGGAAAAGGATGATGTGTTTTCCAAACCGATGGCGGAATCGCTGGGGTTGCGCGGGCACACTCCAGACGGGTCCGGCCGGTTCAGCGGAGGGGAGATACCGACGAGTGGGATAGGACAGTTCGTTCGACAAGGCCCCGCGGGCTGACTCAGCCGCCGATATTCTGCAGGTCCTTGCCGGGCTTGAACCGGATTGTCCGGCCGGGCGGGATGCGGACTTCTTTTCCGGTGCGGGGATTGCGCCCGATCCCCCGCTTGCGGGGCTTCACCTGGAACACCCCGAAGCCGCGGAGCTCGATCCGCTCGCCGCGTTGCATCGACAGACGCATGGCGTCGAACACGGCGTCAACCGCCACCTCGGCTTTCACCTTGGTGATGTCGGCGACCTTCGACACCTCGTTGACGATGTCAACTTTGATCATGGGTTAGGCGCTCCTGGGTAGTTGTAAATAGGTTAAATATAAACACTTACGCTGTCAAGCTTCCGCCTAACTACAATCTCGCCAATGCCTGTGAAACGTGCCTCCGGGGGCCCTACTGTCGTGCTGGTCGGGCGTCCAAACGTCGGGAAGTCCACCCTCTTCAACCGCATTACCGACAGCCGCCGGGCCATCGTGACGGCCATCGCGGGCACCACCCGCGACGTTAATTCCCTCCCGGCGGAATGGCAGGGGACCACGTTCAGCCTGACCGATACCGGGGGCCTCTTCGGCGCAAGTGAAGACCCCCTCCACGAGCTGGTGGTGGTGCAGGGGCGCAGGGCGCTGGAAACGGCCGACGTGCTCGTCTTCGTCGTGGACGGGCGTGACGGCCTCGTTTCCGGTGATCTGGAAGTGGCGACCGCGCTCCGATCCTCGCGCGCGCCCGTCCTGGTCGCCGTGAACAAGACCGACGACAAGCGCTCCCGGGGGCGGGCGGTGGAGTTCTACCAGCTCGGGTTCGAGCCGGTCGTCGAAATCGCCGCGGAACATGGGCAGGGAGTGGGTGACCTGCTCGACGCCATCGTCGAGCGCCTGCCCAGGGCACGCGAGACCGCGCAGGCGGATGCCCCCCAGGAAACCGCCGTGGCCATCGTCGGCAGGCCGAATGTCGGCAAGTCGTCACTGCTCAATCGGTTGCTGAAGGAAGAGCGATCGATCGTGAGCGATATGCCGGGGACCACGCGGGATACGGTGGACGCCGTCCTGAAGTGGCACAGGCGCATCTTCAGGATTGTAGATACGGCGGGGATCCGGAGGCCCGGGCGGGTCTCCCGCTCAGGGCAGCTCGAGGCGGTGTCCGTGCTCGTGGCCCGGAGGGCCATCGATCAGGCAGATGTGGCGGTGCTGGTGATCGACGCGGTCGAGGGGGCGACAGACCAGGATGCGGCCATTGCCGGCGAGGCGGACAAGGCCGGCTGCGGGATCATCATCGCCGCCAACAAGTGGGACCTCATGAAGGGGCGCGGATCCGAGTACTCCAAAGAGTTCGACGACAAGCTGCGCCAGAAGCTGAAGTTCCTGGAGTATGCGCCGCTGCTGCACATCTCCGCAGCCACCGGGGAGCGCACCCCCAAGGTGCTGGAGACGATCGACAAGATCGCCGACGCCCGGGCCCGCCGCATTCCCACATCCGAGCTGAACCGGTTCGTCGCCGCCGTCACTGCCGCGCACCCGCCCGCGAGCCCCGGGCGGCGGGAGGTGCGCGTCCTCTATGCCGCGCAGACCGGCGTCGCCCCCCCGACGTTCGTGTTCTTCACGAACGTCGCCACCGAGTTCCACTTCTCCTACGAGCGGTTCCTCGTCAACCGCCTGCGCGAATCGTTCGGCCTGACCGGAACGCCGATCCGCATCCACGTCAGAAGAAGAAACAAGTAGGAAGTGCCAGGATTGCCAAAAATGCCAAGATTGCCAAAAACGCCGAAATTCCAGAGAGCTCCGAAAATGGCAAGAGCGCCGGAATTACGAAGAACGCCAGGAACCCGGTAGAACCCCCGTCATTTTTGGCACTCATGGCAATCTTGGCACTTTCAAATTTGGAGGACTCTGCGGGCGTTGTCGTACAGCAGCTTGCGCTCGACCTCCTTGCTGCCCGCCAGGCGCCGGAGGGCGGCGAGCGTCTGTGCTCCCTGACATTTCGGTCCCGACCCGTCGTGGTCGCTGCAGTCGCTTCCGTAGAGCAGCTTGGTCTGGTGCCGGTTGAGGAAATCTCGGGTGAAGTCCTCGTCCCTCGTCAAGGCGTTCAATCCGGATCCGGCTGACAGATCACCGTACATGTTCGGATAGTCGCTCAAGTAGCGGTCCGTCAGGCCGCCGGGGGTGACGGGCCCCTTCGGGTAGAGCACGGTCTGGTCCGCATGGTTCCGGTCGATGTTCGCCCACCAGGTCTGGGCGTGACCGATGAAGCTGACCCGGGGATACTTTTCGAGCATCCGGTGGAACCGCTCGAATCCGCGGTTGTACATCCCGTGCTGCCAGTGCATGAGGACGGGCACCCCGCGGGCATCGGCGAGCTCGTAGATCCGCTGCATCTCGGGTGAGTCGCACTCCACACCGAATTTCTGCTCGCCAATCACCACGGCACCTCGCTGCAGGAACCGTTCGATTTCCTGCGTTGCGCCTTTGGCGTCGGGAACGTCGTTGGCGCCGTATCGGTACTCCCCCGGGTGCGCAGCGGCCAGCCCGGAACAAGCCTCGTTCCCGAGAGCCTGCGCCTGCAGCCCGTTCGCGACGCCGCCATGCGTCGAAGGGCCGATGAATGGCCGCCCGGCCGGCAACAGGATGGTGGTAGTGATCCCCAGCGCACGCTGATGGGCGAGGAGCACGGCATCCGGGCGCCCGCTGTAGCCGGCATGTTGATGGATGTCGATGATCGGCTCGTCCGATCTGGTACCGTCCGCCGGTGTGCGGACTTGCAATGAAAGCCCGAGCAGGGCGAGACTGGTGCCGCCCAGAAAATCCCGGCGTGAGGTCTGCACGAGGGTATTCTGCACGAATCTGGAGACGCTGGGAGATTATGGCTGTACGACCCCCTCAGTTCATCCTCGTTCTTCTTCTGCTCGCGGCGATCACGGGTGAAGGGTTTCAGCAGTCCCCTCCGAACCGCCCCTGGCCTCCCGGCGTGCAGAAGGTGCCCGCAGATTCTCCGCCGCTTTCTCCAGAGGAGGCGCTGCAGACGTTCTACATGCCACCGGGATTCCGACTCGAGCTCGTGGCGGCCGAACCCCTGATCCAGGACCCCGTTGCCATCGACTGGGACACGAAAGGCCGTCTCTGGGCGGTCGAGATGCCCGGCTTCATGAAGGACATCCTGGCCTCGGAGGAACGTGCGCCCGTAGGCCGGGTCGTCGTGCTGCAGGATACGGATGGTGATGGGCGGATGGACAGCCGCACGGTTTTTGCCGACCGCCTGGTGCTTGCCCGGTCGCTGAAGGTCCTGGATCGAGGCGTCCTGGTCGGGGAACCGCCGAACGCCTGGTTCATGCGCGACGAGGACAACGATCTGCGGGCGGACACCAGAGAGCTCGTCACTGCCGAGTACGGACGTCTGGAGGTGGATCCACAGAACAACGCGAACGGCTTCTACTGGGGGCTCGACAATCGGATGCACACGGCGGGGCAGTCAGCCATCGAGATCGCCCTGAAGGGTGGCACGTGGACGGTGCACAGGACGTTGCCCCGCGGCGAGTGGGGCGTCTCCCAGGACGACGCCGGGCGGATTTACCGGAACACGAACGAGTCAGCACTCCACGTGGATCTGGTGCCGACCCCTTATTACGCGCGTCACCCGAACCTCCTGCGGACCCGCGGCAGCTACGAGCGGC
>JACCXG010000458.1 GCA_013697225.1 Acidobacteriota bacterium | reverse complement strand
GCTCCGTGCGCTCCGCCTGCTCCGTGCCCCGCAGTTTCCCACGTGGTGCGCCGCGATCACAGCGCGTGGGGCCGCTCCCAACGCCCAACGCCCAACGCCCAATTCCCAACTCCCAACCTCCAACTTCCAACGCCCAACGGTAAGTCGCTCAAAGAAGCCGGTGGAATAGACGCTCCAGCAGTCCCCTTGGGCGTTGGGAGTTGGCGGTTGGGCGTTGGGAGTTGACCTCCCCTCACCTGAGAATCGCCACCGCCAGCGCAATCACCGCCAGGATCAGCGCACAGACGGCGAGCGCGGTGAGGAGCATCGTGTTCGGGAGCCGCGACTCCATCGACCGCAGCGCCGCGAGCGCCCCGCGCGCGGACGGTGCTTCGTCCGCACTGAAGAGGGACTGCTTCATGACACGCTTCGCGGAGAGCACGTCGGCAATCCCCTCCTCCAGGTGGCGCTGGTGGATCGCCTTGAGTGCGTCCCCTCCCGGTTCACTGGCGGCAGCGAGCGCGGCCTTCAGCACCGCATTGCGGATCTCGCCGCCGCTCGCCTCGTGCGCTTCGGCCAGGGCACGGAAATCCACGTCGGACGCCAGCGGGGTGAGGGTGGGATGCATCTGCACGCGCCAGATCTGCTCCCGCTCGGCCGGCCCCGGCATCTCGAACAGCACGTGCGTCCGGATGCGCCGCTCGAACGCCGGATCGAAGTTCGCCGCAAGATTGGTGGCGAAGATCACCACCCCGTCGAACGCCTCCAGCTCCTGGAGCAGCACATTGACCACCGTGTTCGTCTCGCGCAGGAAGCCGTGCTCCAGCGACGCCGATCGGCGCGAGGCGATTGCATCGGCCTCGTCAAAGAGCAGGACGGCATTCTCTTCCCGCGCCAGGCGGAACATGGCCGACACGTTCTTCGGCGTCTGCCCCATCCACATCGACTCGACCTCCGCGTAGCGGACGATGAGAAGACGGCGGCCGAGTGCGTGGGCAATGGCCTCCGCGCAGATGGTCTTCCCGGTGCCGGGAGGCCCGGCAAAATTGAACGCCAGCGCCAGTCCGGTGGGATGCCGCTGGCCGAGGCCCCACCGGTTGAAGATGAGGTCGTGGCTGGTCAACTGGTGCAGGGCCTGGTCGAGGGCCCGGCGTGTGGCCGGGGGCAGAATCACGTCGTCGAACGTACGCCGCGGCACGACGGACTCGACCGCGCGCCGTGCGGAGAGGTTGCTGAGGACTCTGGAAAGGGGGTTTGCCATCCGGAAAACCATCGTATCGCGAGCCGGCCGCAGGGGCCGCACTCGTGGAGTTGTGGTACTGTTTCGCCCATGAAAAGAACGACGAGCCTGTCACGACGTGCATTCCTCGCGATGGCCGGCGCGGCGCCGTTCGCAGCCTCTGCCTTCGCCCAGTCCCGGAACGTGCCGGTCGGCCTCGAGCTGTACGCCGTCCGGGAAGAGCTGAAGAAGGACCGGCCCGGTACCGTCACTGCCGTCGCAAAGATGGGCTACCAGGTAGTGGAGTTCTATTCGCCTTACCTCGAGTGGTCAGCTGAACAGGCGAAGGACGTCCGGAAGCTGCTGGACGATCTGGGCATCCGGTGCCCGTCCACCCACAACAGCCCGCAATCAATTGGTCCGGAGCGGATCAACAAGGCCATCGAGCTCAACGGGATCATTGGAAGCAAGTACATCATCCTGGCCAGCCCGCCGAAGGTCAGCGGAGCCGACGGCTGGAAAGGGTTCGCCGATCAGCTCACGGCCGCGGCCGAGAAGCTGCGGTCGCACGGCATGGCCACCGGCTTCCACAATCACGCCTCCGAATGGAAACCACTGGACGACGGAAAGCGGCCGATGGACATCATTGCAGCGGGCACGCCGAAGGACGTCGTGCTCCAGCTCGACGTCGGTACAGCCGTCGAGGCGGGAGCCGACCCGGTCGCCTGGATCAACGGCAATCCCGGTCGAATCAAGAGCATCCACCTGAAGGACTGGGGCAAGGGCGAAGGGCGCGGGTACAACGTCGCCTTCGGCGAAGGGGACGCTCCCTGGAAGGCGATCTTCCAGGCCGCTGAATCAACAGGCGGCGTGGAGTACTACCTGATCGAGCAGGAGCGCCCGGGCCCCGACGGCGAAATGGCCATGGCGCGCCGCTGCCTCGAGAACTACAAGAAGCTGCGAGGGGTGTAGCCAGTTTCCAGGTGCCAGTTTCCAGTCGCCGATTGCCAGGTTTTCACTGGGAACTGGCTACTGGACACTGGTAACTGGTTACCGGCGACTGGGAACTGGAAACCGGTTACTGGCGACTGGCCACTTCCCGCAACGTCTTCCCGGTGAGCCGGTAGACGGTCCACTCGTCCATGGGGCGTGCGCCGAGGCTCCGGTAGAACCGGATGGCCGGCTCGTTCCAGTTCAGAACCGACCACTCCATCCGTCCGCACCCGCGCGCCACGGCAATCTGCGCCAGGTGCTGGAGCAGCGCCCGCCCCACCCCCCTGCCACGCCAGTCCGGCAGCACGAACAAGTCCTCGAGATACAATCCTCGTTTCCCCAGGAAGGTCGAGAAGCTGTGGAACCACAGCGCGAAACCCACGGCGGCTCCATCCGCAACGGCCAGCACCGCCTCAGCCGACGGGGCGTGGCCGAAGAGGGATTCCCGAAGCTGGTCTTCTGTGGCGACAACGTGGTCGCCCAGCCGCTCGTACTCGGCGAGCGCCTTGATGAGGCGAAGGAGCTCCGGAACGTCGCGTTCGGTGGCAGGCTCGATCCGCACGGGTTGGGATGTGTTCAACGTTGAGTCCTCCGGGCCGCGAGAGTCCGTGTCAGCGGCCGGCGCGTACGCCGGCCAGAATCCAGCGCGGCGGCATGTCGACACCGATGACTTCCTGATAGCGGACGTCGAAGACATTCGCCGCTTCGACGAACCATTCCATGCGTGCGAACAAGCGTGCCGCACGAAGGTCGACGCCGCAATAGCCGCGCCCGTCCGCCTTCCGCTTGCAATCGGTCCGAACACCGGCCGAGACCTCCCCGGGAACCTTGAACGTCGCGGATGCGGCCACTGAATGTCGTGAATAGTCGGCGACGTACTTCGAGAGCTGAGTGAGCGTCGGCGCGTCCGCGTCGATCCAGGTGTACTCCGCCCGAAGTGCCCCTCCGGGCCAGGTGCGTGTCACGCCGGTCTCGACGCCCAACGTCCGCACGGCTCGTATGTTGGCGGTCTGCCACTGCTCCAGAGGCGTGGCGCGGACCCAGTCGATCACGTCGGTCTCCCGCCTGAGGAACGGCGTCACGGCAGCGGTCCATCGCCCGAGAGTGAGGTCCACCCCGCCGTCGTACCCCCAGGCCCGCTCCGGTCCCAGCGTCGCCCGCGCTGTGTGGGCGGGGTCGCGGTAGTAGCGTTCGGTGAAGGTCGGGACACGGAATGCACGTCCCGCCGAGAGGCGGGCACGCACCGTCCGTGAGAGAGACACGACGGCGGCCGCGGAGGGACTCCAGTTGTCTCCGAACACCGAGTAGCGATCGTAGCGGAGCGCCGGGTACACCGTCGTACGCCGGCCGAGCGCGCGCTGGTGTTCGACGAGCAGGCCGACCCGCCCAAACGCGTGGTCCCCTAGATTGTTCGACCGGATCCAGTCCAGCCCTGCCTCGGCCCCGAGCGTGATCCAGTTGCGTTCGCGGCCGCTGCGGAAAGCGGCCGCCGCGGTCACGGCGTGGCTGCGATGACGGTTCTCGGCAAATCCCGGCCGCGCGACATCCCACAGGAAGTGGTCGCCGTGCGTGCGGTAGGCGGTCTGCACCGTCACACGGCGCCCGGCGCCGCCGGCGGCGTCCGCAAACGACACGAGGGTCTGGTCGGTCCACTCCTTCGAGGGTGACGGGCCGTAGAAGCCGTTCGCCCCGAACGCGCTGCGCAGATGCGATGCGGTCACCTTGCGCTGCGGGGAGAGCGCCGCACTGAACGAGGCGCCTCCCGTCGCTACTTCGCGGTCGAACATGAAACCGGACGTACGTGTGCCCCACGCGGCCAGGGCGGTTGTGATCCCCCCCAGGGTCCCGGTCGATGAAGCTGCCGCGCGGACGAGACCGTACTCGCCGCCGGCCAGAGCCCCCCTCACCCCGGCCCGTGCCGCCGTGATGATGTTGATGGTGGCGGTCATCGCATCGGCACCGTACAGGGACGATCCCGTTCCGCGGACGATCTCGATTCGTTCAATCTGATCCAGAGCGACGGGGACGTCCATGTTGTGATGGCCGGACTGGCTGTCGTTCAGCCGGACGCCGTCCATGAGCACGAGCACCTGGCCAAAGCCCCCGCCACGCACGGACAGATCGCTCTGCGTGCCAAAGCCTCCGCGGGAACGCACCTCGACACTTGCTGCAAGGCGCAGGAGGTCGGCCACCGACGACCGGGGC
>JACCXG010000447.1 GCA_013697225.1 Acidobacteriota bacterium | reverse complement strand
CGAAAGCCCTGACGCCGGTCACCATCTCGTACAGCAGCGCCCCTGCTGCGAAGAGATCGGACTGGTGATCCACTGCCCCACCGGCCACCTGCTCGGGGGACATGTAGGCATGAAAGGGAGCCTCGGTCGTCCTCGGCGCGGTGCGCCCGGTGGGCACGGTCGTGGTGCGCGCGTCGTGGAGAGACACGGTCGGCGCATCGCCGTCGGCCGTCGCGGCCGGGGCCCGCAGCGCCGCGCTGGCGGCCCCGAGCTCCAGCAGCTTGACGTGGCCGTCGGTCGTAATGAAAACGTTGGACGGTTTGAGATTGCCGTGCAGGATGCCGCGGCGGTGAATCGCGACAAGAGCATCGGTGAGCTGAATTGCTATTTCGAGGGCCCGTTCGGCGGGCAGCAGCCCCCTGGCCATCAGCTCATCGAGCGCCTGCCCGTCGAGGAGCTCGCACACGAGAAACGGCTGCCCGTCGTGCTCCCCCGAATCGTGCACCGCGCAGATGTGCGGGTGCGACACCAGCGAGGCGATATGCGCCTCCTGCCGGAACAGCTCGATCGCTCCGGGGCGCTCCAGCTCCTCCGGCCGCAGCAGCCGCACGGCAACGCCGCGTTCCAGCCGCAGGTCACGCGCGCGGTAGATCTCGGTGCCACCGTCCCGGCCGATTGGCTCGAGGAGCTCGTAGTGGGATATGCGCTGGGGAGGTGTCACGGATGGGGGTCGAGCTCCGCCGCCCCTCAAGACCCGGTGGAACTCAGCTGTCGGCCCGTGCCGAGCCGTGAGTACTCGGCTCGCGCGTCGAGCAGCGGAGGAAAATCATCCTCTGCCGATTTCCAGATCGCGAAGAGCTCTTCATACCCGCGGCGCGCACCCCCCACATCCCCCTCCAGCGCGCGGGCCCGGGCAATGCCGAGGTGTGCCAGGGGCACGACCGGCGCCATCGGATCCACTCCGCGGTGGGAGAGGATCCTCTCGTACTCACGGGTTGCTTTCGCCAGCGCCCCTTTCTGGCGGAAGGCTTCCGCACGCAGGTACGACGGCAACAAGCCGGCGACCGTACCCAGCTCGCTTGGTTTCGCAAGCTCCAGCGCGGCAATCGCCTCGTCCGGCCGTCCATGGCGCAGTGCCATCGCCGCACGGGTGGTCGGCGCCAGGACGGTGCGGACGAATGTGGAGTCCGGGTAGCGCGCTTCCGCTCGTGCCACGAGTGCCTGGGCCTGCGCGTCGAGCCCGGCCAACCCGAGCGCAACACCCGCACGGAACCGGGGTACCGTCCCGGGCACGTCGGCCTCCGTGTCAATCCGCGCGATCACCCGCGCCACGCTCTCGGCTGCCTCCCGCCTGTTCCTGTACAAGGCTTCAGTCCAGGCGAGGTGCGCCGCATACCCCGACGCCGTACCGTTGAGCCCCCGCGCAAGCGCCATGTCGCTCGCGCGCTGGTACAGGGCGCCCGACTCCCGCAGCCGTCCCTCGAAGGCGGCTGCCTGCGCCTCTGCGGAGACCATGTCGAACTCCCGCGCACGCCCCTTCGCCCAGGCCAGTGTGCGTCGGCCGAACCATCTCCTGCAATCAACCCGAGC
Source organism: Acidobacteriota bacterium (assembly GCA_013697225.1). Lineage (GTDB taxonomy): Bacteria > Acidobacteriota > Vicinamibacteria > Vicinamibacterales > 2-12-FULL-66-21 > JACCXG01. The sequence goes on along the minus strand of JACCXG010000447.1, from coordinate 5,219 downwards.
TGGTACAGCAGACGTCGGGTGGGCATGGTCTCGACGCCGAGCGCCACCGCTTCCTCCGCCGTCTTCCGCGCTGCGTCGTAGCGGCCGAGGGAGCGCTGGGCAAAGGCGAGGTTCGAGAGTGGAAACGGGTGTCCGGGACTGCGCCGGAGGGCATCCCGTGCCTCCGCCTCGGCCCGGTCGTAGCGCCCGGTCCGGTTGTGGATGAGCGCCAGCGCATTCGCCGGGCGCGAATCGCGGGGGTATGCGGCCTTCCACATCTCCAGGGTTTCCGCCGCACGCTCCTGATTTCCAGTCACACGGTCGTGGTACTGATACGTGATGAACAGCCGCTCACGCTCGCTCACCCGGTTCAGGACGCCGTATGCCAGGCGCGCGTACTCCTCGCTCCGCCGCCACTCGCCCAGACTGCCGTAGACGGTGGACAGTGTCGTGTAGGCGGAGGCGAACTCCGGGTCGATCGCGAGCGCCTGATTGAAGAATGCCACCGACTCGAGCTCGCGTCCCTTGCGCCGCTCCTCGAGGCCGAGCGCGTAGGCCTTGAGCGCCGCCAGCGACGGAGTGGTCGCCTGCTCGATCGGCACGCCAAACCGCTGGATCGACGGCAGCGATTCACCAAGCGACGTGCGAATCTCGCTCGAGATCGTGCCAAGCTCCGTCAGCACCCGTTCCTTGCTGGTCGCCTCGCGTTGCGCGCGGGCCAGGGATTCGCCGGTCTCGCACTCGGTGGCGTTCAGCGTCAGGACGTAGTGGCTGCCGAGCGGAGCGATTGATCCCTCCAGCATCGCCTTCACGCCAAGACGCAGGCAGACCTGCCGGCTCAGCGCGTGGGTGAGCGGCTGATCGGGCGGGACCACCATGAGGTCCAGCGTCTCCCTGATCCGGCCGTCCGGAATGATGTCGAGGAAGGGTGATTGCCCAAGGTGCACCTTCAGTGCCTCAGAGAGTGTCTCGTCGAACACCGGATCCCCGGTAATGTTCTCGATCGCGCTGATCAGGATGCTGTCGCGGTCGGTCAGGGCCGGCCCGTTCCGCGCGAGCCACGTGCGCCCGACGACCCCTGCCATGAGCAGGGTGGCGACGGTCGCGGCGGCTATCCAGCGCGTACGCAGGCGCCGCTGGCGGGTTGCTGGCGCGGCTGCGGACACGCCTGCAGTCGAGGACGGGGCGAGCGCCTGTGCCGCCGTCTGGAGCGCCGTGAGCAGCTCACCGGCAGTCTGAAACCGCGCCTGCGGGTCCACGGCCATGAGCCGCTGGATGATCGCGTCGAGGCTTTCCGGAATTGACGCATTCACCGTCCGCGGCGCGATGACGATCCCGTTGATGATCTTCATGACAATCAGCGGCACGTCGTCTCCGCCGAACGCCCGCCTGCCCGTGGCCATCTCGTAGAGCACGGTGCCCAGAGAGAACAGATCGGTACGCGCGTCAACGGGCTGCCCCTGCGCCTGCTCCGGTGACATGTACGAGGCGGTGCCGACGGTGCTTCCGGTTCTGGTCAGGTCCGGCGGCAGGCCACCGTCCACCGTGGGAGATGACGCGTCGATGGCCCGGGTCTGCGGTTCGTCCGCGGCAAGCTTCGCCAGCCCGAAATCGAGAACCTTCAGCCGGTCGCCGTGGGTGAGGAAAAGGTTGGCCGGCTTGATGTCGCGGTGAATGATCCCCCGGCGGTGGGCGGCATCTAGGGCTTCGGCAATCTGCCGTGCCAGTTCCAGCACGCGCGCGGCGGGCAGCGCTCCCCCCTCCAGCACCTGCCGCATGGTCCGCCCCTCGAGACGTTCCATGACGATGAAGGGCTGCCCCTCGTGCTCGCCGAGCTCGTGAATCGTGCAGATGTGGGGATGCTGGAGCGAGGAGGCGAGGCGTGCCTCACGCTCGAAGCGGGCGAGCCACTCGGCCGAAGTGCCCCCTTCCCGGCGAAGGAGCTTGATCGCCACTTCCCGTTTGAGGCGCAGGTCCTCGGCGCGATACACCTCGCCCATCCCCCCTTCGCCCAGGCGGTCGAGCAGGCGATAGTGCGAAATGACGGTCGGAGCCATGGGCGATCCGCCGGCGCTCTGGCGCCAGGCAGAAAAATGCTGTGAAACGCCTATTGTAGCAACAATTCCGCAGCAGGATGGGCCCGGCTCCGCCGCCCCTCAGGCCCGAAGGGGGTCGGCTTTGCCCATCGCAGCCTTGAGCGGCGCCGGTGTGGTCACGTCGTAGAGGCGGCGGGCGCGGGCGCGGTTCACTTCAGCGCGGAAACACCGGAAGCACAGGGTGTGATCGCGATCTGCCCGGATCTCCCCCCGGTAGCGGAAGCGGGCGCGCCGGGAGGCGCAGCCCCGGCACACGTGGCGTGCGGGCGTGCGGATTTCGCGGGGGAGTCCGGTATGGTCGAGACGATCGGCGGAGGCTGGGGACATGAGCACCTCTCGTTTCACTCTCTCTATCGTAACGAGAAGTGTGTCAGATGAGGTCATTCGCCATAATTTCGCCGGTCAAGGGCTTCCTCGCCGCCCCTTCTACTTTCGCCCCAGGATGCGATCGAGTGAATCGGAGGTCTGGTAGATCAGGGCTTCCGGGTAATGGGCGTAGGGGTGGAAGTATTCGAATGTGCAGTAGCCCTGGTATCCGGTGCCGTCGAGCGCTTCCATCACGGCTGGCCAGTCGGTCGTGCCGTCCAGCAGCGGCCGGAAGGCTTCCAGCGAGTGATCGGTTCCCTTCTTGGTGAACTCCTTGAAGTGCGTGTTGCCGATGCGTGTGCCGAGGATGGGGATCCAGTGCTCTGGATGCTGGAAGAGCATGATGTTCCCGGTGTCGAAATGCACGCGGACGTTCGGGCTGCCGAACCCGTCCACGAACGCGTTCATCTCCATCGGGGTCATCAGATAACCGTTGAAGAAGATGTTCTCGATGTTCAGTGAAACCTTCAGCCTCTCGGCCGTCTTGACGAGGGAGCCGATGGCCTCGCGCGCCCGTCTGTCGCAGACATCGTTCGGCACCGGCTCGTGATCGTCGCGCCAGGGGATGTGCACCGCGCCGGGGACCACCAGCAGGTTGCCGGTGCCGAGGTCGTGGGCTGCCTGCGCCATCCGCCCGGCCAGCTCGAGCCCGCGGCTGCGCTTCGCCTCGTCGTTGCTCGTGAGCGGATAGGGCCAGAAAAGGAACGAGCAGAGGCCGCTGATGTCCAGGCCGATGCTATCCGCAGCCTTCCGGATCTCGTGGAACTCGCGCGTCCCGGCGCGCGGGGAGATATCAGACTCCAGGTCGTAGTTGAGCTCGATGCCATCGAAGCCCGCGTCCTTCGCGAGCTGCAGGCACTGGACGAGCGTCATCTTCTCCGGGTAGGGGAATGCCCAGAGATTGATGGACTTCTTCATGTCGTAGCGCCTGCGGGTCGCCGGCGCGGCCGCCTCGGGCCGGCCGGTCTGCGGCGCCGCAGCCATGCCCGGCGCAAGAAACGCCGCGCCAGCCAGCAAGCTGGAACCCAGCACCGAGCGGCGGGTGATCGGGCCGAAGGGGCCCCTGGCAGAGTCCTCGGGTTTCGTCATCGTGTGCTCCTTACAGCCTGCGCCGCTGATTATGTTCCGAGTGCCGCCGCTCGAGGGTCGCCAGAAGGATTGCCAAAAACCAACAAGAGAAAGGCAACAGGAGAAGGGGAGAGGGATCAGGAGACGAATACGCCCCACGATGGGCAAAAGAAAGGTGTATGACCAGCCCTGTCACCCCTCCCCGGTAAGGTTGCGGCATCAATGGTCTGCGGCGAGTCGCGGATGGAGGAAGAGATGACCGATCAGTCGATTACGTGTCCGGGGTGCGGAGGCAGGATTCCGCTGACCCGGGCCCTGCAGGCAGATATCGAGGCCTCGCTGAAGCGGCGATTCGAGGAGGAAGCGGCAGCGCGGGAGCAACGCCTTCGTGCGGCCTTCCAGGAGCAGCTCGAGGCGGACCTGCGCCGGGTGCGGGAGGAAGCGCTCGAGAAGGCGGAGCGTCGGCGCCGGGACGATCTCGCGGCCCTGACGGAGCAGGTGCAGGAGCAGTCCCGCCAGCTGGAGGAGGCTCGCGGGCAGGAGCTTGCGCTCCGCCGGCGCGAACGGGACCTCCAGCGCGAGCGCACCGAGCTGGAGCTGACCCTGGCGCGGCAGCTCGATGAGGAGCGTCACCGCATCGTTCAGGAGACGCAGGCCCGCGTGGCCGACGAGCATCGGCTGAAGGAAGCGGAGAAGGAACGGCAGCTTGCCGACATGCGGCGGCAGATCGAGGATCTGAAGCGGAAGGCGGAGCAGGGCTCGCAAGGCTTGCAGGGGGAAGCTGGCGAAGGGGAGCTTGAAGCGATTCTGCGCGAGACGTGTCGCACCGACGACATCCGGCCGGTTTCGCAGGGCGTGCGGGGCGCCGACCTGCATCATGTCGTGGTCGACTCCCGCGGCGTCAGGGCCGGGGCGATTCTGTGGGAGTGCAAGAACACGCGCCACTGGAGCGACGCGTGGATCCCGAAGCTGAAGGGTGATCAGCGCATGAACCGCGCCGATCTGGCCGTGCTGGTGACCGCCTGTCTTCCAAAGCACGTCTCGCGGTTTGCCTACGTCGACGGCGTGCTGGTGACGGATTTCGCAAGCGTGCCGGGAGTGGCCGCCATTCTGCGCGTCCAGCTCCTCGCGCTTGCCCAGGCGCGGCACGCAACCCTCCACAAGGAAGAGCGCCTCGAACTGCTGCATCGGTACCTGACCGGTACGGACTTCCGCCACCGCGTCGAGGCTGTTGTCGAGGCGTTTGCCGGGATGCGACAGGATCTGGATCAGGAGCGCCGGGCGGCCGAGCGCCAGTGGGCCCGCCGCGCCCGTCAGCTCGAGATGGTCACGCTGAACGTGGCGGGAATGTACGGAGACCTGCAGGGGCTGGTTCCCGCCCTGCCCCCGATCCATTCGCTGGAGCCGCCGCAGGACGAACAGGTGGCCTGACCCCGCCCGCCTGCGTCTCTGCACTTGACGAATGGTGGGGCGGATGGGGATGATGCGCCAGCCCGAAAGGCATGCTTCGGCCGCTTCGCAACTCGTCCATCCGGGAGGGTATCGTGAGACGACACCTCGTGTGGTTCACATCGGCTGTACTCCTGGCAGGCATGGGCCACGGGCCAATGGAGTCCCGGCTCTCCGCTCAACTGCCCGAGACGCAGCCGGCGCCAGAAACGGCGTCCGTCAACGATTCGGCCGATGGTTGGTTCATCGAGCTTACGGGGG
>JACCXG010000417.1 GCA_013697225.1 Acidobacteriota bacterium | reverse complement strand
TGCACTGGGAGACCCGGCCGCAACAATCCCGGGACTTGCGGAGAAGGAAGGCATCACCGGCCGGTTCGCGCAGCACATCTGGACCGTCGTGAACACGCCGGACACCGGGTATCCCACGCGGGAAACGCTGGATCGCTGGATGGCTCTGCCGGCGCCCACCCCGGATACGGCGGCGTCGCTGGCCGCTGCACGCGCCGGTTGCGACGAGATCTACAAGAGCCTGACCACGTGGCCCAGCTGGTTCTTTGCCCGCGGCGACCTGGCGGCCGGCGGGGCCGGGGACGAGAGCCCGTTGACGTTCGACGACACGACGCTGAATGTCACGTCCGCCCACGAGTACGTGTATCAGCTGGGTAATCGCGGCGGCCGGGGGCGCGGTGCTCCGCCGGTAGCCGGGCCCACGAAGGTCCACCTCTCTGTCACGAGCGTGAATCCAGCCCCAGGCGTGGTGCCTGTCGTCATCTGGCGCAATGCGCGTGTGGTCACGCGGGCGGCGGCCCCGGCCGGGCAGGGGGCGCCCGGTGCCGGTGCGGCTGCGGGGGGACGCGGCCGTGGCGCGGCAGGTCCCATCCTGTCGACGCAATCCCTGCGATCGCTGCTCCCGGCCGACGTAGCGGCGACCCTGGCGTTCGGGACCAGCCCCGACGGCACGTCAGTCGGGCCGGACGATGTTGCGACGACCGGCCCCGCATCCTTTGAAATCGACGTACCTGCCGGCGCCAACCTCCTCGAACTGCATGCGGAGGCAGAGCTCGGCGCGGACCGCGACGCCGTGATCCGCGTCATGATCTCCGACCGGCCGGAAGGGTCTTCGCGCGATGCCGTTCAGCGCGTCCTGCTTGGCGACTCCCGGAGCGCCGGCTACAAGAAATTCCGCGCCGGCATCGCGGAATACGTGGCGCTGCTGCCTCCCAATACGCATGGCGAGGCAAACCCGGCTGACAAGGACCCCGTCCCGGCGCCGTTCGACAACACCTACAACAGCCCCGAGCACGACGCCTTCGTGTTGAAGGTGAAGTACCAGCGGGACGACAAGTTCTTCACCGACAACATCGTGGAGGGGGCCGACCGCGCCCGGCTGAACGACGCGTGGAACGATCTCTTTGGATCCTGGCCGTACCACGATGCCTATCTGGGCATGCTTGCGGATCACTACGGTCTGGAGCTGGCGAGCCGCCGGATAGAGGATCTGGATGCCGCACGGATCAAGACATTGCCCGCCGAGGCCCGGCCGTATCTCACATCTCTTCGCGCCCACTACGACGAGGTGATGAAGGCGCACCAACGTGCTGAGCCTCGCCACATCGAGGAGGCGCTCACCTTTGCGAGCCGCGCGTGGCGCCGGCCCCTGAGCGCGGCCGAAAAAGGGAACCTCCGGGCGTTCTACAAGAAGGCACGCTCCGTCAACGAGCTCGACCACGACGATGCCATCAGGGCGTTGCTGGCGCGCGTCCTGGTCTCTCCCGTGTTCCTCTACAGGGTGGAAACGGTCGCACGTGGCCCCGAGAGCCCGCTCAACGGCTGGGAAATGGCCAGCAGGATGAGCTTCTTCCTGTGGTCGTCGATCCCCGACGACGAACTGCGTCGCGCCGCTGCCGCTGGTGAGCTGAGCGATCCGGCCATGCTCGCCGCACAGGTGAAGCGGATGACGGCCGACCCCAAAGCACGGCGACTCTCCACCGAGTTCTTCGGGCAGTGGCTGGGGTTCTATCAATTCGACGAGTATCGCGGGGTCGACAGGGGGCGCTTCCCCGAGTTCACCGACGCCGTGCAGGAGGCCATGTACGAGGAGGCCGTCTCGACCTTCGAATACATCGTCCGGCAGGAGCGTCCGTTGAAGGAACTGCTGCACGCGGATTACACGTTCCTGAATGCGCCTCTGGCAAAGTTTTACGGCGTCGAGCAGAACGCGCCGGCGACCGACAAGATGGAGATCGTGAACGGCGCAAACGCCTTCAACCGGGGTGGCGCGCTGCGGCTGGGATCGGTCCTGACCACGACGTCGGCGCCGCTGCGCACGAGTCCTGTCAAGCGCGGCGACTGGCTCTTGAGGCGTATCCTCGGCACGCCGACGCCTCCCCCGCCCGCCGATGCCGGCTCGATCCCAGGTGACGACCAGAGCTTCAACGGGCTGACCCTGCGGGAGAGGCTGAACGAGCACAAGCGCAACGCCACCTGTGCCAACTGCCACCTGCGCATCGATCCGCTTGGCTTCCCGCTCGAGGAATTCGACGCCGTGGGCCGGACCCGCGCCACGTATACTGACGGCCAGGCGGTAGACGTGACGGGTGAGTTCGCCGACAAGACAACCATCGTGGGCGCCGAGGGGCTGCTGGAATACCTGCAGCGCCAGGACACGCAGGTGATGACGACGTTCTCGAAGAAGATGCTGGGCTACGCGCTGGGCCGCACCGTGATGGCCTCCGATCGCCCGCTGATCAGGGAGATCGTCGCGGCCGGGGGGGAGGCTTCCTTCGCGGACGTGGCGGTCAGGATCATCACCAGCCGGCAGTTCCGCCACCGCTCGGCCGACGAAGCGGTGGAACCGGAGCCCGGCGCAGAGCCGTCCGCCGATATCACGGGATTGAACCGCCCCGTCCGGTCAGGAGCAGGTATCCAATGAGCATCCACGACAACTCACGCCAGCCCTCACGCCGTCACTTTCTGCGAGGCGTCGGGGTGGCGCTGGCGCTCCCCTGGATGGAATCCCTGCCGCTGCTGGGTCAGGCCGCGGAGGTCGTAAAGGGCAACACCCCTCCCCTGCGCCTCGGGATCCTGTATTTCTCAAACGGTGTGGAGCCGATTCACTGGTGGGCCAAAGGATCCGGCAAGGACATGGAACTTGGCCCGGCGCTTCAGGCGATGCTCCCTCACCGGGAAGACATGGTCTTCCTCAAAGGGCTCTACAGCCAGTCCGCTCTCGCATCGACGAGTCCCCATCTCGGACGCATGAACGTGTTGTCCGGTGCGC
>JACCXG010000368.1 GCA_013697225.1 Acidobacteriota bacterium | reverse complement strand
GCGTCAGGACGCGGGACCGTGTGTCGAGCCGAAACGGGCCGAACCGATGCGCACTGCCCGAACCCATAGGCCCCCCGGAGGCGGACTGAACGAGTGGAGGACAAGAGCTTACGGCAGATGGGCGAGCCCTGCAACTACATGACGAAGAACAACATAGCGTCCCAAGAATTTCCTCCACCTTTCCTCAGGCATTCCTGCGCGCTCCTAAAAGACTTGCTATGCCGGCGGGGCGCACGCTCCCGGCATGACATGCCTCAAAGCGCTCCTCCACACGGCCTGCTGGTCGATCACGCTGTTTCTCGCGGTGCCGCTCTCGGCTGAGGACCGCTGCACGGAAGGACCAGCCGGGCCGCACGACCGCGATTATCTGGCCCTCTGCCGGCCGCGGCCGGTCACGGCGCACGAGAGGGAGGCCTTCGTCAGGAGCCTGCCAGCGGGGGGTGCGGTCGCGACCCTCACATTCAAGCAACGGGCAAAGATTGATGGCCTGGCAGCCGTCCTCCGGTTTCATGAACGGGAGGCTGTCTACGACATCCGATTCATCGACATTCCGGAGGCCTGGATGGGGCTGCACGGCCGAGCTGTGCTGCTCATATCGGTGCCGGCGCTCGACATGCTCGGGGCAAAAGAGCTGCAAGCGCTGGTGGCTCATGAGATCGGGCACGATTACCTGATGACAGTGTGGGAGGGGGCCCGCGCCTCTGGCGATGCTGCCCGGCTGCGGTGGGTTGAAGCCGCCTGCGACGCGATAGCGGCCCTGACGTTGAGTGCCTTGGGGCTGTCCACGGAAGCGCTGGCGAGCGCGATCGCGAAGGTGGAGCGATACAACCGGGGTCGGTTCGGCGTCCCACAGAACGCCAGCAGTTATCCGAGTGCAACGGAGCGAAGCAGGCTGCTGGCGAAGTTCAGGAGCGACAAGAGATAGGCGCGAGTTCCGCCTCGAATCCTTCCCATTTCGCCTTCATGCGGTCCATGAGCGCATCGAATCGCGGATCGTGGCGAATATTGGCGAGCAGCGGGTCGCGCCTCGAGACGAACGGATAGTTGATCGTCCCGCGTTCGAACGATCGCTCCAGCCAGCGTAGCGCATCGACGGTTCGCCCAAGCATTGCGTACGCCTGGGCCATGATGTGCGTGTACTGGGCATCGGGCCACATCGCGGCGCCGAACGCCTCCGAATACAGCCGGTCCACCATATCGGTTCGCCCCAGCGCGGCGAATTTCAGAATGTGGCCGAGAGTGGCCAGCGGCGACGATTCCGGCGGCGCACCCGACGCGTCGAGCGTGTCCACCACCTCCGGCAGGTCGCCTTTCGAGGCGTGCATCTGGTACAGCAGCATCTGCACGCCTGTATGCTCGGGCATCAGCCGACGCGTGCGCTCGAAGATCTCGATCGCCTCGTCATAGCGGCCGTCCTGCCATGCGAGCGAACCGAGGCCATACAGCACGTATGCGGAGTAGGGATCGACGGCCAGCTGCTGCTCGAGAATAGGTCTGGCGCGCTGCGGAAAGCCGGCCCATACCCAACCAAGGCCCAGCCAGGTGCCATGCTCAGGGTCGTGGGGATCCGCACTATGGGCTGCGCTCATGTGGCGTATCCAATCAGCGATGTCGCCACGCTGGATCGCGATGAGCCCCAGCAGCGAGGTGCCGTGGGCGCTACCCGGTTCGAGGCTCAGGATCCTGTGCGCAAATTCTTCAGCCTTGTCCAGGTACATCGCGTCGGCGGTGTGTCCCGCGTTCACGTACATCCACCACGCCAGACCCAGCCCCTTATAGAGCAGCACATTGTCGCCTACCAGGGCGAGCGCCTGTTCGAGCGATTCACGTCCGCGGTCAATCCCCTCCTTGGTGAACCCCCAGATCTCGCGCCTGGCGCGCAGGTAGACGTCGTACGCGTAGCCGCTCTGTGTTGGCGGGGCCGCCAGCTTCCGTTCCTCCGTCGGGGTCAGCGTCACGCGCAACGAGTCGACGATGGCGCGCGACACCTCCTCCTGAATCGCGAACACATCGTCCAGAGTGCCCTTGTACTTGCCGGACCAGAGCGTTGCATCCGAGCGGGTGTCGATGAGCTGCGCGGTCATGCGCAGCTGGCTGCCCGCCTTTCGTACGCTGCCCTCGAGTCCGAAGTCGAGAACCTTGGCACCACGTGGACATCGTGCCGGGGATGGTGAGGAGCAGGTAGGGGACGGCCGGGATCGGCCGCACGGCTTGCGCAGACGTTCCAGATGTCGCTGCAACCGAGACGCCGATGGCGGTGCCGTTCTACGGCGCCGGAGAGTGACGTCGGCCCCATTCGACCAGCCACGGATCGGACGTCCGCCGCTGAAACGCGCGGATCTTCTCCTTGTACTCCTGCAGGACGGCCGCATGCTGCGAGCTGCCGGCCAGGTTCTGCGACTCGAACGGGTCCGACTGCATGTCGTACAGCTCGAACTCCGCACGATGCATGTACTCACGCGCGGTCCGCACGCCATAGCGTGCCTCCATGCCCTGCGGCTGGTATACGCCCTGCCAGGTCGAGGATCGCCACAGGTCGGCGGCGAACGGGAAGGGGATGCCATGCGCCAGGTTCCAAATGAGCTTGTACCGGCGGTCGCGCACGGCGCGCATCGGGTAGTACATCGTGATCTCGTGGAGCGTGTGCGACGCATGGACCTCGTCCCAGCCGGAGGGGTTCTCCTGCCACAGGACCGGGAGAAACGAACGGCCGTGGAAGCCGTGATCCGCGGGCACTTCCTGGCGAATCTCGGCGAGCTCGATTGGCTGCCCGTATCGCGGCGCTGATGCGCCGGCGAACTCCACGAGCGTGGGGGTGATGTCGACCCAGCTGATCATCGCGTTCGAGCGCACGCCGCGCCGGTCCGCTGCCGGATGACGCACGATGAGCGGCGACCGCAGTCCCGGTTCGTACACCGTTGTCTTCGCTCCCGCGAACGCCGCCCCGTGGTCGGACATGTACACGATGAGGGTGTCCTCGTACACGCCCGCCGCCTTCAGCACCTCCATCAGTCGTCCCACGCCTGTATCGACGCGTGAGACGGACTGGTAGTATTCCGCCAGCTCGGCGCGCGTGGAGGAGTTGTCCGGCAGCCACGGCGGCACGATCACCTCCTCGGGACGGTACTGCTCTTCACGAACGCCGACGTACCCCTCCGCCCGGTTGCCGAACCCGTCGGGCACGCCGATCATCGGCCCGGCCGGCCGGTCCGCGCCCGCCACCGATGGGTCCCCTGATCGATGCGGGTCCGAGGTCGCGAAGTAGAGGAAGAACGGGCGCGCACGGTCCGCCCGGATGAAGGCGGCGGCGTTCTCCGCCATCTGCACCGGGTTCCTCTCAGGGCCGGGGATCACCTCGTCGAACCGGTATACCGCTTCCGGCGCGACGTGATACTTGCCGACCCGCGCGGTTCGATAGCCCGCCTTGGCCAGCAGCACCGGCAGGCTTTCGAGATCCGCATAGCTGTTGAAGTGGTGCACCGCATGCTGAAGGCCGTACTGCGCCGTCCGGTGGTTGTGAAGCCCCGTGAGGATCACGGAGCGGCTCGGGCTGCAGCTCGCCGTGGTCGCAAAAGCGTTCGGGAACAGGGTGCCCTCAGCCGCGAGCGCATCGAGGTGCGGCGTACGAAGGACCGGGTTGCCGTACGCACCGGTATCCTGGCCGTGGTCGTCCGCGATGACGAGGACGATGTTGCCCCGGTGTGGCGCCTGCGCCGCCGGGCTGACCGCCGCTACCGCCAGGGCCGCGAG
>JACCXG010000347.1 GCA_013697225.1 Acidobacteriota bacterium | reverse complement strand
CGGGAACGCCCTCGTAGACGAACTCGTTGCCGACCGGCTCCCAGGTACGGCCGCCGTCGTTCGACCGCTGAATCATCTGGCCGAACCAGCCCGAGCTCTGCGAGGCGTACAGACGGTTGGGATCCACGGGCGAGCCTTTTACGTGGTAGATCTCCCACCCGCCGAAGTGCGGGCCGCTGATGTCCCATTGCTCCCGTTTGCCGTCGGACGTCAGAACGAATGCTCCCTTGCGCGTGCCAGCCAGAACCCGTACTCCGCTCATATCCCACTCCTTCGCGCGCAGCTGAATCTCCCGCAGCATTGTGCACCGGACGAGGCGGGTTGGCGACCCGGGGCCGCTATACTTGGCTGGAGGTGCCCCCGATGGCCTCAGGAGGATCCAGATGGACGTAATGCTTCCTACCGCAGGCGAGCTGCTGACGCAAGACTATCTCACGGTGAGCCCTTCACTTCCTCTGCTCGACGCGGTGGGCCAGCTCGAACGGCACGCCGAAGACACGGCCTTCGTGGTCGACGAGAGCGGCGCCTTCAAGGGAGTCCTGACCGAGAAGGACTGCCTCCGCGCGCTTGCCGCCCGCGCCTATGACGGCGGTGTCGCCGAGACCGTGCAGGACGTGATGACTCCGCCGAAGAGTGCTGTCGGCTCCGCCACCGACGCGTACGCCGTGGCCCAGGCCTTCCTCGAGTGTTCCTGCGGCATGCTGCCGGTCGTCGACGAGGGACGGGTTGCCGGAGCCGTGTCTCAGATCACCATGCTGCGGACCTTCCTGGGTGTCTTCGGACATCAGGCCGAGGAGCTCGGCACGATCGAGCAGACCGCCGACGACATGAAGGGGCGGCCCGAGACGAAGGAACAGATGCAGCGCGTGTCGGCCAATCTCGACCGGGATCAACTCGCGACGCTGTCCCGCCGGGGCGCTGGTTCGGAGGAATAGGCACACCGCGTGCGAGCCGACGGCGCGACCCTCAGCCACAAGCATCTCCACGAACCCCTCTTCGCACACCTGCGCCGGGACTTCCCGGCGCTGCTGGCCAGCCACACGGTTGCGGAAGCGCTCGCGTCTCTGCGCGCGAAGGCGCTCGGGGAACGAATCATCTACTTCTACGTCGTGGACGAAGAAGGCCGGCTCGTCGGTGTCGTTCCCACGCGTCGGTTGCTCATGGCCGGACAGGACGAGCGGCTGGAATCCCTGATGGTTCCGGACCCGATCACGCTTCCGGCCCATGCGACGGTCGGGGACGCCTCGGAGATGTTCCTCGAGCACCGGTTCCTCGCCTTTCCGGTCGTCGACAGTGGAGGAGTGCTCCACGGGGTCGCCGACGTCGGCATGTTCACGGGGGAGCTCTCCGGGCTGGCCGAACGCCACAGCGCGGAGGACGCCTTCCAGTTGATCGGTATTCACCTGGTTGCCGGGCTCGGGCCCTGGGCCGGCTTCCGGGATCGCTTTCCGTGGCTGCTGGCGAATGTGGGCGGCGGGCTCATGGCCGCATGGGTGACCAGCCGGTACCAGTCCCTGCTGGATTCGGTCGTCGTGCTTGCCCTGTTCATCCCGGTGGTGCTCGCGCTCGCTGAGAGCGTGAGCATCCAGTCGGTCACGCTGACCCTTCAGAGCCTCCACGACCGTCAGGCCGGCCTGCTGCCCCGTGGACGCTCGCTCACGAAAGAGCTGGGCACGGCAACGCTCCTCGGTCTCGGTTGCGGCGGGATCGTCGGCGGCGTTGCAGGCCTCTGGCAGCGGGACGTGCCGCTCGGCGCGACCATTCTCGTCGCCATTACCGCCTCGATGATGACGGCGAGTGTTCTCGGTGTGCTCCTGCCCGCGACCCTGCGGTGGCTGCGGCGGGATCCCAGCATTGCCTCCGGACCGATTGTCCTTGCCCTCGCAGACCTTGCGACGCTGCTCTTCTACTTCAATCTGGCTGGCATGCTTGGGGACCGACTCCGTTAGCCCCCTCCCTCTATCGCGACTCCGCAGGTGTCGCTTCAGCACTCCGGCGCAGGAGTGAGCCGAATCCGTAGCCCTCGTGTTCCAGGAGCCAGCGCTTGCGTTCGAGGCCGCCCCCGTAGCCCGTGAGCGCTCCATTTCCTCCAATGACCCGGTGGCATGGGACGACGATGCCGATGGGGTTTGCACCGTTGGCAAGTCCGACGGCGCGAACGGCCGACGGGCGGCCGATGCGCGCGGCAAGTGTCCCGTACGAGATGGTCGTGCCGCAGGGAATCTCCCGCAGGGCGCTCCAGACGGCGCGCTGAAACGGCGTGCCGGCGGTATGCACGCCGAGCCGATCGAGCGCGCACAGATCCCCTTTGAAATAGGCCGACATCACAGCGGTCACGCCGCCGGGATCGTCCCGCGCCTCGAGCCGGAACGGACCGCAGTGCTGCAGCAGGGTGTCGT
>JACCXG010000343.1 GCA_013697225.1 Acidobacteriota bacterium | reverse complement strand
GGCGTTTTCTTTTATTCGCCGGTGCTCGTCCTCGCGCTGGTGGGTGCGTGGCTTGCGATTCGGCGGGACGACACGCCGGGTGACCCGCCTGTCGAGCGCAAGCGCCAAGTGATCGTCTGGGCCGGTGCTGGTCTCTTCGTCGTTCAGCTGCTCTTCAATGCCAGTTACAACATCTGGTGGGGAGGCTGGACCGCAGGTGCCCGACACATGATTCTCGGCCTGGTGTTGCTCGCACCCATCGTAGCGATGGGGTTCGCCAGGTTCCCGCGAGCGGGTGTGGGACTCCTGGCAGTCTCGGTGGCGAACTACCTGGCGATCTCGACCGTGTTAGTACAAGTGGACGATCGCTTGACCAATCCGCTGTTCGACTTCGTTTACCCGCTCTTCCTGTCCGGGAATATCCAGCGCGCGAATCTCGGCACGTTTCTCCTTGGCCTGGAGGGCCTCTGGTCCATCGTATCGCTGGTGGTCTGCGCGACAGTACTGGGCTTGGCGCTCATGCGCCGGGTGCTCTCCATCGCGCGGCTCCAGCCAATCGACACGCATACATTGCGCTGAACACGTCTCCGTGTCGACCAGCGAAGGTGCTCCTTACACCGCAGGCTTTGCCGGAGGTTCCGTCCTCCCGCATTCGGCGGAATCGCCCCACTATCTGACATTTCTGGGCCTGCGGGCCCACGTTCAGCCCCACATTCCCTGTGCGCTTACTGACGAGACACGCGCGCTCCAGTGACAGTTCTTCGGGCCCTACCGAGACCACGCCGTCGGTGACATGGCCTGCTGCCTTTAGTAGCCAGTAGCCTAATGAATGCTCGCGCGTGCTTTGAGTATTCGCCGACGAACGATGGCCAGACCCGTCAGGAGCAATCCGATGGTGGCCGGTTCCGGAATCGGCGCCGGCAAGTCGGTGACGATGTTGTCGATTGCGAAGTCCTGAAAGACGAGCCCCTCTGAAACAGCAGTGTTGCCGGCTCCCACGAAGAGCACGCTGCTCAACATCGTGAAGCTCGCAGGCAGCGTGAACCGCTGAAAGTCTTCGGCTCCGCCGATGCCGTCCAGAATCCGGTCGAGCACGAATGATGTGCTGATCATTCCGCCGCCGGCGAGCTGGCCGATGACGTCGATTCGCCGCGCCCATCGTTCGGGCAACACGGCGAAGGACTCGGCAGCGTCGAATTCGTACAGCGAGAACGGATCGCCAGACACCGTCGTCATCAAGATGCCGACTGGAGGGTATCCCCAGGCTGAGAGATACGGCGTGCCATTCTCAGCGCAACGAATGCAGTTTTGTACACCTGCGAGGACACTGATCGAGTGGATTGGGTTTTGCGCCCTAAAGACTGCACCCCCGACCGAGACCGTGTCATACACGTCCGTAGGGACATCATCAAACGTAATCGGATCGGCCAGCGACGGCGACGCGCCTGCCAGTGCTGTAAGAAGCACGACCGCTGTGGCAGCTCTCACTGGGGCACGCATGTGTCACCTCCGCAGTCGAATCCAGGAAAGCAGCTCCGAGTATTGGTCCGAAGTAGCCCCGACGGCCGGGAATCTAGCACAAGCAGATCTCCACCGCAACGGCCGGGACGGGCGAATGGTATTGGGGGACCGGCGGTGGGCGTCCGCGGTCCAGCGGTCGGAGGAGTGGGGCCCATCCCGTGAGGAAGAACGAGGCATAGTCGTGATTTGGGACGACTGCTACCCCTCAAGTTGGAAACGCTCGGACACAGCCGCGCCACTTCAGCTCGCATTTTGCCATCCATGCCGCTGGCGTACTCGAGCAACCAACCGGGTCGGCCGCCTTACTCAGGTGCTCCGCACGCCCCCAGTTGGCGCGAAGCGCCTGCAACTGCGCCGAGAGTTCGCGCCGCTCCGGTCCGGTCCGCTTCCCCGCTGCCGCAATGTCCCGACGCAACTCCCGCCGCGCGACGACGAGCGGCCGCCGGGGCTGCTGCATCCCCTTCACTGTGTTCGACGGCCGCCGTGACGCTCGCGGACGGTTTGCGCCGCCAGCAGAAGCACCGGCACCAGGGTGAGCATCTTGAGGACTGCCAGGTAACGATGGCGGAGAGGAAGGGATTCGAACCCCTGGAAGCCTTTCGACTTCAACGGTTTTCAAGACCGCCGCCTTAAACCACTCGGCCACCTCTCCGGGGACCAACTCGATCCATTCTACCCGCCCTGCCGGTGGGTCCGAACGGCGGCAGGGTTGCCGAGGGAATCAGCGCTCCGGTGGGCGGATGGCCTCCATCCCTCCCATGTACGGGCGCAGCGCGTCCGGGATCGCAACCGAACCATCCTTCTGCTGGTGATTCTCCAGGATCGCCACGAGCGTGCGGCCCACGGCAAGGCCGGACCCGTTGAGCGTGTGCACGAACTCCGCCTTTCCGGTGCCGTCCGGCCGGAACTTGATGTTCGCGCGGCGCGCCTGGAACGACTCTGTGTTGCTGCAGGACGAGATCTCCCGATACGTGTTCTGGCTCGGAAGCCAGACTTCGACGTCATACGTCTTCGCAGAGGCGAACCCCATGTCTCCCGTGCACAACAGCAAGGTTCGGAACGGCAGATCGAGACGCTTCAACACCTCCTCGGCGTTCGCCACGAGCGACTCGAGCTCGGCGTGGGACCGATCGGGCGCCGCGACCTTGACCAGCTCCACCTTGTCGAACTGGTGCTGCCGAATCAGGCCGCGCACATCGGCCCCGTACGAACCGGCCTCGCTCCTGAAGCAGGGCGTGTAGGCCGTGTAGCGGATCGGCAGCCGTCGTCCGTCCAGGATCTCCCCGCGGTGGAGGTTCGTGAGCGGAACCTCGGCGGTCGGGATGAGGAACAGGTCCCACTCCCCCGCAATCCTGAACAGGTCTGCTTCGAACTTCGGCAGGTTGCCCGTGCCTCTCAGCGCATCGGCATTGACGAGAAACGGCGGCTCGACTTCCGTGTAAGCGTGCTCGGCCGTGTGCAGTTCGAGCATGAAGTTGATGAGCGCGCGCGCCAGCTTCGCACCGGCACCGAGCAGCACCGAAAATCGTGCACCGGACATGCGGGTGGCCCGCTCGAAATCAAGAATCCCGAGCGCGCTCCCGAGCTCCCAGTGCGGCTTCGGCGTGAAATTCAAGGTGGCAGGCTGACCGTGCCTGCGAACCTCCACGTTGTCTTCCGCACTCGACCCCACGGGCACCGTGGCATGCGGGAGGTTGGGCAGCGTCATGAGCAAGGCCGTACGCTGCTCCTCGACCGCATTCGCCTCGAGCTCGAGGCCGCGGATCTGCTGCGCCCTCGCCTTGTTGGCGGCAAAGATCGAGCTCGGATCCTCCCCCTGGCGCTTGGCCCGCGCGACCTCTTCGGCGGCCGCGTTCTGCTCCCGCTTCAGCCCCTCGAGCTCGGGAATCAACTTGCGGCGCCGAGCCTCGAGCGCGGCAAGCTCCTCCAGCTCGGCCTCGGCGCGCACTCCCCGGTGCTGCAGCGCCGTACGGACATCCTCTATGTGTTCGCGCAGGTACGCAGGATCGATCATGACCGTAGATCGTATACCGGCTGCCATGTCGATCGGTTACGATCGAAGGTCAGCGCGCGACGGGTGCGGACGGGAATCGCCCGGGCGAGCGAGCCATTCTGGAGGAGCACCGACGTGACGCAGACGATCCGCAAGGCTGTCTTTCCCGCCGCTGGCCTGGGCACCAGATTCCTCCCCGCAACCAAGGCGCAGCCGAAGGAAATGCTGCCGCTCGTAGACAAGCCCATCATCCAGTACGGCGTCGAGGAAGCGGTCGCCTCGGGTGCGGACAACATCATCCTCGTGACCGGACGCGGCAAGAACGCAATCGAGGATCACTTCGACGTCGCGGTCGAGCTCGAGACGTTCCTGGAGGCGCGCGGGAAAAAAGATCTGGTCGCCGAGATCCGGAAGATTTCCAGCTCCCTGAATTTTTCCTACGTCCGGCAGGGGGAGCCGCTCGGGCTCGGGCATGCGGTGCTGGTCACACGCAATCTTGTCGGCGACGAACCCTTCGCGGTCATCCTCGCCGACGATGTGATCGATGCGGAGCGGCCGGCGGTGCGGCAGATGATCGATGTCTTCGAGGAAGTGAACGGCCCCGTCCTGGCGATAGAACAGGTGCCGCGGGAGACGGTCAGCTCCTACGGCATCATCGACGCCGAAGAGATCAGGCCGGGCGTGTACCGGATCCGCGACCTCGTGGAGAAACCGCCGGTCTCAGAGGCCCCCTCGGACCTCGCCATCATCGGCAGGTACATCCTGACCCCTGATATCTTCCCGGCCCTCGAGGCCACAGCCAGTGATCGAACTGGAGAGATCCAGCTGACGAACGGGCTCCGCCGTCTCTTGAAAGATCGGCCGATCTACGGCTGCCGGATCGACGGGGTGCGCCACGACACCGGCAACAAGCTCGGGTTCCTGAAAGCGGTCGTGTACTTCGCGCTGCGCCGTCCGGACCTTGCCGCCCCGTTTGCGGACTATCTCGGCACCCTCGATCTCAAGGTGCCGGCTGCGACTAGGAACCCGAGCTAGACCCCGTCGAACCGCCGGAACCGCCCGAGGATCCGCCGGACGCGGTGGACCCGGAGCCGCTCCCGGACGCCTCCGTGCTGCCGGACCCGCCCGAGCTCTTGGTCTCCCCCTTCTTCGCATCTCCCGAAGAGGGTTTGTCTGCGCTCCCGCCCGACTCCGACCCGGAGGCGGATTTCCCTTCGTCGCTCCCTGAGGAGGCGGGGGCTTTCTTCGCGTAGTCCGTGATGTACCACCCCGTGCCCTTGAACTGGATGGCGGGGGAAGAGAGAAGCCGGTTGGCGACGCCGCTGCACACGGGGCAGGTGTCGACCACGGGATCGGAGTACTTCTGGATCCGCTCGAACCGCTTTCCGCACGCTTCGCACAGATATTCGTAAAGGGGCATGGTCTGGAGCTACTCGATGATATTGCCGCTGTCGGGGCCGAGCATCAGCGAGCGGTGCAGCCACAGCGGAACCGTGCCGTTGCCGAGCAGCGTGTCGTGAAACCGTTTGAGTGAGTACCCGGATCCGGTCTTCGCCTTGTAGTCCTCGCGCAGCTTCATCAGAACCAGTTTCCCCACCGAGTACACGATGTACGACGGGTCGAAGGTTCCGCGCTCGGCTTCCCGCCGGGCGCTGGTCTCTTCGAGGTACGCCTCGTCCCGGAAGAACCGCACTCCCTGCTCGACGGAGAGGTCCTCGCAGTGCAGCCGGATCCCTACGATGACGCGACAGAGCCTGATGAGCGACTCGGCAAGCTGCCCGAGGCGAACGGCCGGGTCGTTCCGGCGGAAGCCCTCTTCCACCATCATCTGCTCGCAGTAATGGGCCCACCCCTCGACAAAGGCCGCGGAGGAAAAGAGCACCGACTTCCGCAGCTTGGACTGCACCTGCCGAAGGTGCTGGTAGTGCAGGAAGTGGCCCGGGAAGACTTCGTGCATCGAGATCGCCCAGAGCGCGCCGTAGTTGAAATCGCGCAGGTACTCGTCCTGCCGTTCCGGCGGCCAAGCAGGGTCCACATCCGTGATGTAGTAAAAAGCCTGCATGGGCTTCGATTCGAAAGGCCCGGGGGTCCACATGCTCGCCAGCGTCCAGCGGTAGAAGCGAGGCGTTGGCGCGACCGAAACCGGCTCCCCTTCCGGCATGCTGACAATGTCGTTGCGAATGATGAAGTTGGCGAGCTCCGCAAGCTGCTGCTGCGCGGCGGGAACGAGCTGGCCGGCAGCGGGATGGTCAGCCTTGGTCTTCGTCCAGGCAGCGATCGGATCGGCGCCGTTCAGGCGTGACGCCGCACGGCGGAATTCGTCCTGGGTCCCCCGCAGTTCGCGCATGGCCACATCGAGCAGCCGCTCCGCCCCGAGGGAAATGCCCTCGTCGAGTCTGAGCTTCTGCTCGAACTTCTCCTGTCCGAGCCTGAAGGACCCCCTGCTCCTGGGGGCCAGATCCCGCTCGAGGTGGCCGGCCCACGCTTCCACTGCCGCGGCCGCTTCGACTGACGCGTCAGCCAGGTCGCCGAGAATGTGGAGGTCGTCGAGGCGGCTGAAGGCGCGGGGCAGGTCCTCATTGATGAATTTCAGGGTGCCTCGCAGGCTCTCGAGCCCGACCTTCACGAAGATGCCCGGGGGATCCTTGATGTTGTCGCGCGCCGCACCCATCAGGCGCGGTACCTGCCGCAGCTTCGAGACGATGCGCCGCGCACGCTCCGGAAGCGGGGCGTAGGCGAACAGCGCCTGCGCGGCAAGGCTGGTCCCGAGAATGTCGGAGTAATGCTGAGGGCTGCGTTCCCAGCTTCGGACCGACTCGAGCTCGAAGAGCCGCGCCCGGATGTCGGCTTCGAGCGCCGGGCGCTCCAGCCGCTCCGTGTCGGTCAGGCGGGCCGGGTCGATGGCCGCGAGACGGCGGGCAAACGCCCCGAGCTCCCGAACCTGCCCTTCGACGGCCGGCCGGCCGAGATCCTCGAGCAGGTCATCGTGCAGGTGCACACCGTCGAAGGTGGCGCTGGTGGGGTGGACCTCATAGAGATACGAGAGGTACTCATCAACGAAGTGCGGCAGGGGTTCGGCTGAATACATGCAGTAGAATCAGGAAATCCACAGATGCCCGGGATCCTCTATGTTGTCGCCACACCCATCGGCAACCTGGAGGACGTCACCTTGCGGGCCCTTCGCGTGTTGCGGGAAGTCGCGGTGATAGCCGCTGAGGACACCCGCAGGACTGCGCGACTCCTTCAACACTACTCGATCTCGACGCCTACGACGAGTCTGCACGAGCACAATGAGCAGGCTCGGCTGCCTGCCCTCCTCAGGCGGCTCGAGGGGGGGGAGTCGGTCGCTCTGGTGTCGGATGCCGGCACCCCCACGGTGTCGGATCCGGGGACTGGGTTGGTCGCTGCAGCCCATAAGGCCGGTATCCGGGTGGAGCCCATCCCCGGTCCGTCAGCGGCAATCGCCGCCGTGTCGGCGGCAGGGCTGCGAGCCGACGAAATCCTTTTCGTTGGCTTCCCACCTTCTAGGTCATTACACAGAAAAGCGTGGCTGAAAAGATTGAGCCTGGAGAGACGACTGATCGTCTGCTACGAGGCTCCCCACCGGATTGAAGCTTTCTTACGCGATGCCTTGGAGATTCTCGGGGATCGCCGGGCCGCAGTGGGGCGCGAGTTGACCAAGGTTCACGAGACATTGGTCGTGGGACCAATTTCAAAGCACCTTCTGGAGTTCTCCCCACCAAAAGGAGAGTTCACCGTCGTGCTCGCCCCTCCTGAAGAGATTCGGGAGGCCCAGGAACTGCCGGAGCAGGACGTCCTCAAGCGTGAATTTGGTCATTTGGTCGACAACGCTCGTTCGCGGCGGGAGGCCATCAGGGAGCTGGCGTCCCGGTATAATCGGCCCGCACGCGAGGTGTATAAACTCCTGGAGAGGGACAGGGACGAGTAGCAGGCAGCTTGCCGTTTGAGACCCCTTCTGTTACCGTGTTCTGTCCGAAAACCCCGAACAGGGACTGCATGGCCAGACAGACCAGGCAGCAAGCCGCATCATCGCGAAAACAGGTCACGAAGCCCACCAGGGGGAAATCCGTGATCAAGGCGCCCTCCTCATCAGGGAGGAGCGGCGGGGCGAAGCCTGCGACCGCGCCTGCCCCTGCAAAGGTCGTCAAACGCCCAACGGCCGCCAGCCCACCGCCCCCTCC
>JACCXG010000233.1 GCA_013697225.1 Acidobacteriota bacterium | reverse complement strand
AGGCCAGGCACAGGAGAACAGACGATGCCCTATCCGGAGTCATTCATCGGTCCCATGCGTGAAGAACTGACACGCCACGGCGTGCAGGAACTGCGGACACCAGGCGAGGTCGACGCGTTCGTGCAGGCGCCACGGGGGACGGTAATGATCGTCGTGAATTCCATGTGCGGGTGCGCGGCCGGCAAGGCGCGGCCGGGCATCGCCCAGGCTCTCACGCATCCCGTGAAACCTGACGCCGTCGGGACAGTGTTTGCCGGCGGCGACATCGAGGCCACCGACCGCGCGCGCAGCTACTTCACCGGGTACCCCCACTCGTCTCCCTCGATCGCGCTCCTGCGGGACGGTCAGCTCCTGTACATGATGGAGCGGCGGCAGATCGAGAATCAGAGCGCGGAGGCCATTGCCCGGAATCTGACCGACGCGTTCGACCGGCTGTGCGCCGCACCCGCCACCTCTCCCCGCGGCTAGGGTTTGTCGGCCGGCGTTTTCCTCCTGATTTTTGTCGCTGCGGCGATTGGCGGCGCCATCAACGCCGTCGCCGGGGGAGGCACGCTGGTGACCTTCCCGGCAATCGTCTGGCTCGGGGTGCCGCCTCTCTCGGCGAACGCCACGAGTACTGTCGCGCTGTGGCCAGGGGCCTTCGGCAGCATGTGGGCCTATCGCCGTGAGCTGGCTGGCACCCGGCCGTGGCTCACGCTCTTCACCCTTCCCAGCCTTGCCGGCGGCGTACTCGGCGCCCTGCTGCTGCTGAGGACCTCGGAGCGCCGCTTCGACGAGGTCGTCCCGTTCCTCGTGCTCGGGGCCACACTGTTGTTCGTGGTGCAGCGGCCGATCTCGCGATGGCTCTCCAGCCGGACCGCGGAGTACCGCGAACCGGAGGGGGCCTTGAAGCCTCCCTCTCCCCTGTTCCTTGCCGGCCAGTTCGGCGTGGCGGTGTACGGCGGATACTTCGGCGCGGGGATCGGCATCCTGATGCTCGCCGCCCTCGGCGCCATGGGCCTGACGAACATTCACCGTATGAACGGCCTGAAGAACTGGGGAGCCATGTGCATCAATGCCGTGGCGGCGGCGACCTTCGTGGCAAGCGGGATCGTGAACTGGCCCGTGGCAATCGCGATGGCTGCCGGCGGACTCGCGGGGGGCTATGGTGGCGCGCGCCTCGCGCTGCGTGTCGGACAGCAGTGGGTCCGGCGGGCGGTCGTGGCAATCGGGTTCAGCGCCTTCCTCTGGCTGATGCTGTTCAGGTAGAAAGAGGACCCTTGCGCCTTGACACGGCGCGATCCGGGACGTAACGTGGGCCGGCGCCAGCGGGGCGCCCCCCATCACGGAGGACCGATGCAGATCGTTCGCAATCGCACCATGTACGACGTGTGCGTCGTCGGGTCGGGCGCCGCCGGCGGCATGGCGGCGATGGTGCTCGCCGAAGCCGGAGCCAGCGTGGTGATGCTCGAGGCCGGTCCCATGTGGGACGCCACGCTCGACACGTTCATGTATGCCTGGTCGTACAACACGCCCCGGCGTGGCGCCGCGACCCCGGAGCGCCACTTCGGCGAGTTCGACGCCGCGCTGGGCGGCTGGTCGCTCGAGGGGGAGCCGTACACCCGTGCGTCCGGCAGCCAGTTCGACTGGTTCCGGTCGAGGATGCTCGGGGGGCGGACCAACCACTGGGGGCGGATCTCGCTGCGGTTCGGGCCGGACGACTTCCGGCGGAAGAGCATCGACGGGCTCGGCGACGACTGGCCGATCACCTACGACGACGTGAAGCCGTACTACGACCGGGTCGATAAGCTGGTCGGCATCTTCGGCGCGAATCTGCCGCAGTTCCCGAACGAGCCCGACGGCATCTTCATGACGCCGCCGAAGCCCCGCTGCTACGAGCTGCTGATCAAGAAATCGTGCGACCGCCTGAACGTGCCGAGCGTTCCCTCGCGGCTCTCGATCCTGACGCAGAACCATAACGGCCGCCCCGCGTGCCACTACTGCGGGCAGTGCGGCCGCGGTTGCTCAACGCACTCGAATTTTTCCTCCCCGTCCGTGCTGATCCCTCCGGCGCTGGCCACCGGGCGGCTGAAGATCATCACGAATGCCATGGCGCGTGAAGTCACCGTCGATGCCAACGGTCTGGCGGACGGTGTGACTTACATCGACACCGGCACGTCGCGCGACAACCACGTCCGCGCGCGGATCGTGGTGCTGGCCGCCAGCGCCTGCGAGTCGGCCAGGCTGCTGCTGAACTCGAAGTCCGCGAAGTTCCCTCAGGGGCTCGCAAACTCGAGCGGCACCGTCGGGAAGTATTTGACCGACTCCACCGGCACCAGTGTTCGAGGGATCATTCCCGCACTGATGGACGGCATTCCGCACAACGAGGACGGCACCGGCGGGATGCACCTGTACACGCCCTGGTGGCTCGACAACCGGAAGCTCGATTTCCCGCGCGGCTACCACATCGAGCCGAGCGGCGGGCGGCGGATGCCGAGCGCCGGCTTCAGCGGCAGCATCCACATGTATTCCACGAGCGATGGCACCGGGAAGCCGCGGGCGTTCGGCGGTTACGGTAAAGGGCTGAAGGACGACTACAGGAGCACCTACGGCGCCACTGTCGGCTTCGCCGGCCGCGGGGAGATGGTCCCCAACAAGGACAGCTACTGCGAGATCGATCCGGTTGCCGTCGACAAGTGGGGGATTCCGGTGCTCCGCTTCCACTTCAAGTGGAGCGATTACGAGTACAAGCAGGCGAAGCACATGCAGGAGACCTTCCGCGCAATCATCGAGGACATGGGCGGCACCCCGCTCACCCCGATGCCCACGGCGGAACAGGGCTACGATCTGGCGGCGGGTGGGCGCATCATCCATGAGGCCGGCGTCACGCGGATGGGGAACGATCCGTCCACGTCGGTGCTGAATGCCAACTGCCAGGCGCACGACGTGAGGAACCTCTTCGTGGCGGATGCGGGGGGCTTCGTTTCGCAGGCGGACAAGAATCTCACATGGACCATCCTCGCACTCGCGATGCGGACGTCCGAGTACATCGCGGACCAGCGGAAGGGGGGCAGGCTGTGAGCGCAAAAGGGAAGGAAGGGGCGGCCCATATGGACAATCCTGTGAAGCCCGATCGCCGTTCGATGCTGCGCCTGTTGGGAACCCTGCCGGCTGCCGGGTTCGTCTGGACGGAAGCCGAGGCCCAGCAGGCCCACCAGCAGGCGCACGCCGCCAAACAGGCTGCGGCAAAGAAAGGGGCGAAGCCGTTCAAGCCGGCGTTCTTCACACCCCACGAGTACGCCACGGTCACGGTGCTCGTCGACATCATCATCCCGAAGGACGAGCGGTCCGGCAGCGCCACGGACGCCGGGGTCCCCGCCTTCATGGACTTCATGATGATGGACGATCCCTCCCGCCAGCTTGCGATGCGCGGAGGGCTGGCCTGGATCGACCGCGAATGCCTCCGCCGTTTCGACAAGACGTTCGTGGCCTGCACTCCGGCCGACCGGATCGCGGTGCTCGACGACATTGCCTGGCCGGGCAAAGTGGCGCCTGGCATGTCACACGGGGTGGCCTTCTTCAACAGCTTCCGCGATCTCACCGCCAGCGGGTTCTTCACGAGCCGCTTGGGAATGGACGATCTCCAGTACATGGGAAACCGTTACGTACCGGAATGGACCGGGTGCCCTGGCGAAGTGCTGGCGAAGCTGGGGCTGAAGGGGGAGTAACGAAGGGATGGGGCGCCCGCCCCTGACTACCCGGGCGGGCGCATCG
>JACCXG010000203.1 GCA_013697225.1 Acidobacteriota bacterium | reverse complement strand
CCCAACAGCGGTTCGGCGTGCAATCGGGACGTCCATGTGTGCATCGGGAGCTGGGAGATGAACGGCCGTCCGGTCGAGAGTCCCGTGGTGGATCGGCACAATGAAGGCTTGTGCAGGACCGTGCCGCAGCCGAGGACCAAGCCGATTCATGCGGAGGTGAAGGAGGACGCACCGTGCGGGGCCTACGCGTACAAGGTGCTGATCGACGGCCAGGAAGCCATCGATCCGATGGTTGAGATCGTGGTCTGACCCCTCAGAGCGGCTTGACGTTGTCGCGCAGCCGGATCTGGCGGATGGCGGCCGTCGTCCGCCATGAGGCGATGCCGAGTGGCTTCGACGGCTCCATTTCGATGCGGGTGTCGAATTTGTTGCCCTTCAGATCCTGATTGATGATCCGGCGATCGTCGAGCCACACCTCGATGGCCGCCGGCGTCACACGGATCCGGACGCTGTACCAGCGCCCGTTCTCGAAGGTGATCGACTGCGAGGTCTCGTTCTCCGAGGCATCGCGTCCATTGATGCTCGACAGCCCTACGACCGTGCCTCCCCACCCCCCGAGAATGACGGAGCAGAACGAGTCGGCAACCGGGAAGGTCACGCCCGCGAAGAAATCGCTGCCCTTGACGCGCCTGGCCTGAAGCGCCAGCTCGTAGCTGGTGGTCGGCAGCTCGGGACCCTCCCACGTGATGCCGGTGAGATCCGTCCCTGCTTCGAGGAGGATCTGGCCGTCTTCCACCTTCACGGGGCCTTCCCCAACGAACTCCGTCCCCTTCCACCCCGCAAGCGTCTTCCCGTCGAAGAGCGGTCGCCATCCAGGTTCCTCCTTCCCGGCGGATTGAGCCGGGGCAGCGGCTGCACCCAACCCCCAGAGCAGGAGGATCCACGCAGCCGCAAGGGCAAAGGCCGCTCTGCGGGACCGGACGAGAGGGTTACTTATCTGCATAACGTTTGGCGGCCGCGAGGTCTCTCTTCAGCTCCTCCGCAGTGCGGCGAGGCCCATAGCCCGGAGTATCGCGCTGAATGCGCCAGCCTTCCTTCAGCGGACCGGCATCCACGGTGTCGAACCCGAACTGATCGAGCAGCCTTGTCACCACGCCCTTCGATTCGGCATCGTCTCCCGCAATGACCAGCGCCCGGCGGTTTGGCGTGCCCGCCGGCTGCCCGTGCGTCGTGAGCTCAGCCGCGTAGATGTGATTGAAGGCCTTGACCACATTTGACGTCGGGAGGTGGGTCTGCAGGAGCTCGGCGGTGGTCGTGGACTCGTTGTCGAGCTCGGGAATCTGCCCGTCTCGTTGGGGATAGTAGTTGTTGGTATCCATGACAATCTTGCCCGCGAGCGGTTCGACTGGCACAGAACGATAGTGCTTCAGCGGGACGGAGACCAGGACGATGTCGCCGGCCCTGGCTGCCTCTGCCGGCGTTGCCGCCCGGGCGGCGGGGCCGAGCTCCGCGACCAGGGAGGAGAGCGTTTCGGGTCCTCGTGAGTTGCTGATCACGACCCTGTAGCCATTTGCCACCGCGAGCCGCGCAATCTGACCCCCGATGTGTCCGGCGCCGATGATTCCAATCGTCTGCATCCCGGCACTATACCGCCCGGTCCGAGCACGGGTCGAGCGGAGAACGTCCAGGCGTGGCGTGCCGACCTTGCGCAAGGGCAGTGCACATGGAGCTCTTTGGTATCATTCAGAGGATCCTCGCTGCTGAGGGTTTGATTTCTTGCCGTCTAACCTCAACCTGGTAACTCATGGCCACCACACCCAAGAGCAGTGCGAACACGATGGAGCGGCGGGACTTCATCAAGAAAACCGGCACGGCTGCCGGCGTGATCGCGGCCGGTTTCCCCGGCATCATTTCAGGCCAGACCGTCACCAATGCGCTCAAGGTCGGCCTTGTCGGCTGCGGCGGACGTGGCAGCGGGGCTGCCGCCCAGGCCCTGAACGCCGACCCGAACACCGAACTGACGGCCGTGGCCGATATCGATGAGGCTATCGTCGAGCGAGCGGCAACCCGGCTGCGGGGCAGCGAGCGATTCGGCGCGCGCGTCAAAATCGACCACGCCTTCTTCGGGATCGACGCCTACGACAAAGTGATCAACAGCGGCGTGGACGTGCTGCTGCTCGCGGCCCCCCCCGGGTTCCGGCCGCAGCACCTGACCGCGGCGGTGAACGCCAACAAGCACGTCTTCGCAGAGAAGCCCTGCGCGACGGATTCCCCCGGGGTCCGCGAAGTCATGGCCGCGCTGAAGCTTGCGCAAACGAAGAACCTCGCGCTGGTTTCGGGGTTCTGCTGGCGCTACAACAACATGGTGCAGGAGGCGATTGCCCAGGTCCACAACGGGGCTATCGGCCGGCTCGTGTCGCACTACTCGACCTACTACACGAATCCGGTCAAGCCGATGCCGCCGGAGAGCGAGCGCCCTGCCGGGATGGGGGACATCGAGTGGCAGATCCGCAACTGGTACAACTTCACCTGGCTGTCAGGCGACAGCCTTGTCGAGCAGGCGGTTCATAACGCCGACAAGATCATGTGGATCATGAAGGATCAGCCGCCGATCAGCGTCGTTGCCGTTGGCGGCCGGGCCGTTCCGGCAAACGGGGGCAACATCTACGACCATTTCGAGGCCAACTACCTCTTCCCGAACGGCTACCGGGTGTTCCTGGCGAATCGGCAGATGACCGGCACGTACAACGCGACGCACGATTATGTTATGGGAACCGAGGGGACGCTCCTGCTCGGCAGCGGCCGCCCGCGGATCGAGACGCCGGACGGGCAGGTCAAGTGGCAGTTCGAAGGTGAGGAGTACGACATGTATCAGCGGGAACATGACGTGCTGTTCGGCTCGATCCGTTCGGGCAAACCAAAGAACGACGACATGAACCTTGCCACAAGTACGCTGCTGGCGCTGATGGGGCGGGACGCAGCCTATTCCGGCCAGCAGCTCACGTGGGAGCAGTCGCTGAACTCGGAGGTCAGCCTGCTGCCGCAGCCTCTCGAGCTGAACGCGAGGCACGAGGCCCCCGGCCTGCCAATCCCCGGCCGCACAAAGGTATAGCGGATCGGTGACTCTCCGACTCTGTGTCATTCTCGCCATGGTCGCTTCGGCCATGGCGGAGACCGTCTCATTTCCGCAGCAGGGTGACAAGCTGAACCCGAAGGAGCTTGCGGCGGTGGAGGCGATCCGTGCGCACGTCGTTGCGCAGGAGAAGGGCACGCCCAGAGCTGCGTCCGAAGGGTACAAAGTCACAATCCCGAACACCACCGTCGGCTACGGCATGGCGCCGATACCTGCCGGAGAGTTTGTAATGGGCGCCAGCGGCCCCGGAGCGAAGCCCGACGAGGGCCCGCCGCACACGGTCAAGCTCGATCCGTTCTGGATGCAGACTCACGAGGTCACCTGGGACGCGTACCTGATGTTCATGTTTGCCGATCAGGCGGGGGAGCGGGATCGTCCCCTGGCGCTGGTGGATGCGCTGAGCCGCCCGACGGCGCCTCACCTCGAGATGAGTTTCGGCCGCGGTAACAACGGGTTTCCCGCCATCAGCATGACTCAGCACGCCGCAAACAAGTTTGCGCAGTGGCTCAGTGCGAGAACTGGCGAGTACTACCGCCTGCCGACCGAGGCCGAGTGGGAGTACGCCTGCCGTGCCGGGGCGCCGAACGGCGTGGGGCCCGGCGGGCTGGACGACCATGCCTGGCACGCGGGCAATTCAACCACCGCGGCGTTTGCCGACGGTACGTATCACCCCATCGGAACCAAAAAGCCCAATGCGTGGGGGCTCTACGACATGCTCGGCAACGTCATGGAATGGACGCTGGATCAATACGCCCCCTACACTGCCGAGCGGAAGGAAAACCCCTGGGTCCGCGCGACCGATCCCTATCCGCATGCGGTCCGTGGAGGGTCGTGGAACGATGAGGCCGCCCGGGTGACGTGCACGGCCCGCGTCGCATCGGAGGCGTCGTGGAAACGGCAGGATCCGCAGCTCCCGAAAAGCATCTGGTACATGACCGACGCCCAGTGGCTTGGCTTCCGCCTTGTGCGGCCCGCCACCCTGCCGAGCGCTGAGGACATGTATCGCGCCTGGAACAGCGGCGTCGAAGAGGATCCTTACTGAGATAGACCTGCAAGATGCGCCTGCTCATCGGCCTGAGTCTGTCCATCGCCGCTCTGCCCGGGCCGCAGGCGACGGGGCTGCAGCGCTTCGAGGCGGTCGAACCTCACATGGGGACGCTGGTCCGGCTCGTGGTGTACACGCCGGGCGAGCGGGAGGCGAGGGAGGCGTTCCGTGCCGCGTTCCATCGGATCCGGGTTCTGGACGAGACGCTCTCGGACTACAGGCCAGACAGTGAGCTGAACCAAATCACACAAGGGGCGGTCGGGAAGGCCCTGCCGGTCGGGGCGGACCTGTTTGCCGTGCTGCGTGCATCGCAGGACCTCGCCGAGGCCACAGGCGGTGCGTTCGACATCACCCAAGGGCCTGTCGTCCGGCTCTGGCGCGA
Organism: Acidobacteriota bacterium; assembly: GCA_013697225.1. Lineage (GTDB taxonomy): Bacteria > Acidobacteriota > Vicinamibacteria > Vicinamibacterales > 2-12-FULL-66-21 > JACCXG01. The sequence continues at coordinate 4,550 of JACCXG010000203.1, read as the reverse complement.
GGCCCGGAAAACTGCGCGCGCGCCAGATCCCGAGGCCCTGCAGGAGGCGGCCAGTCGAAGCGGGTTTCGCAGGGTTCACCTCGATCCTGACCGCCAGACCGTCACGTTCGACACGGCTGGCATGGTGCTGGACGCTGGTGCGATCGGCAAGGGCTACGCTGCAAGCGAGGCGCTCGCAGTGCTTGGCAGGGGTGGCGTGTCCAGTGCGCTGGTGGCGGTCAGCGGGGATCTCGCCTTCAGCGACGCCCCGCCCGGGCGCCGCGGCTGGCGAATCGCGGTTCACTCCGGTAACCCGCCGGACGTCAGCCTTCCTGAGGTGCTGGAACTGACCCACGCCGCCGTCTCGACCTCCGGCAGCAGCGATCAGCACGTGGACATTGACGGGCAACGCTACTCCCACATCGTCGATCCCGCCTCCCGTGCCGGTCTGGTGGACGATCTCACGGTGACGGTCGTGGCGCGGCATGGCATCGAGGCGGATGGACTCGCCACTGCTGTCAGCGTGCTCGGGGTGGATCGTGGTCTTGCGCTGATCGATTCCCGTCCCGGCGCCGCGGCGCTCATCATCCGGCGCACCCCCGCAGGCGCCATGCTCCTGCCATCCTCCCGGTTCAGGGAACTCTCCCGGCAGCACGGCATATCCCCGGCCGAACACGAACAGTAACGCCGCGCGGGCGTGGTGACCCTTGCGCGCCCATGGGGCGTGCCCGCAGCGGTCCGGCCGGCTTGAGCCGAACGCCCGACCGGCGTTACCATCAGCCCATCTGCTCCTAAGACATCACCGTCGCAGGCGAGCGCCCACTTGGAGCCTCGATCTCCAGCCATGTCCACTGATTACCGACGCATCCTGGACTTCCTGCGCGACACCTTCAAGGGGGCCAAACTGCCCCCCGCGACGCGGCTGTCTGCCCGCGAGTATCCCCCGTCGCCGCGAGTGCCCGGCGGAAGTTCCCTCACTGAAGAGGCGATCGCCGAGCGCTGGGAACTGCCGGCGATGCAGGGAGCCGCCCGGGAGACGCTCGCCGATCCTTGGGCGATGGCACACCGCGAGGCCGAGGCCGGGCTGTTCGTCGCATGGGCCGCGTCCGCCATGGACGCGTTCAAGGCCGTGGCCCGCGAGACGACGCGCTACCGGGAGCTGGTGAATCTGCAGCTGACCGTGGAGGGGAATCACGTCTACCTCGGTCTCCAGTTCACCACGGGGGATGCATCCGGGCAGAACATGGTGACGATCATCGGCGCGCTCACCGCGGGTCACTTCACCCGGGCACATCAGAAGCTGGCGCGCGGGACTGCCGAATGATCACGCCTGCACCTTCCGCCCTGGCGGGGAAGGTCCGCCCGGCGAAGGACGGTCCGGCGGGGCTCCGCCGCTGGGTCGTCTACCAGCGCGAACGGTTTCCGCTCGCCGGGCACGCGCCGCTGGTGGCAGCATTCAGCGCGTCTGCCGTCTGCTTTTCGGCGCTCGTCCGCGGCCACGTGGCCTTTCCCCGACCCGGCGCGCTTGTCGTCGCCTTCATCACGTCGCTCCTGTTCTTCCTGCAGCTCCGCATTGCCGACGAGTTCAAGGATTTCGAGGAGGACTCCCGATTCCGTCCGTACCGGCCCGTCCCGCGGGGGCTCGTTAGCCTGCGGGAGCTTGCGTGGGTCGGGATCCTGGCTGCCGCCGTGCAGCTCGGGCTGGCGCTGTGGATCGCGCCGTCAATCGCCTGGCTGCTGGTGTTCGCGTGGGTGTACCTCGCCCTCATGACGCGCGAGTTCTTCGTGCCCCGCTGGCTCAAGGCTCACCCGGTTCTCTACATCGCGTCGCACATGCTCATCCTCCCGCTCGTGGATCTCTATGCCACCGCGTGCGACTGGTGGATTGCGGGCCTCCGGCGTCCACCCGACGGGCTGTACTGGTTTCTCGTCGTCAGCTATCTGAACGGCATCGTCGTCGAGATTGGGCGCAAGACCCGGGCGCCGATTGACGAGGAGCAGGGTGTCGAGACCTACAGCGCGCTGTGGGGGGCGCACCGGGCGGTGAGCGTCTGGTGTGCAGCGCTCGGATGCACGGCGATCGCTGCCTGGCAGGCCGCGGCAAGGGTTGGGACCGCGGGTCCGATGCTGACAGCCCTTGCCGGGCTGCTGGTGTTGTGCGCCATTGCCGCAGTCCGCTTCCTTCGTCATCCCGTCTCCGGCAGCGGCAGATCCCTGGAGGTGGTATCAGGACTCTGGACGGTACTGATGTACCTCGGGCTCGGCGTCTGGCCGCTCGCGTGGGCCGTGTGGCGCGCCTCATGAGCGGCTGGATACTCACCCCTGCCGACGCAGCGCTTTCCCCTGCTGCCGGCGGTAAGGCCCGGGCGCTCGCGAGTGCGGAGCGCGCAGGGTTGGCCGCGCCTCCCTGGCTTGTACTTTCGACAGGCGCCTTCGACGCGAGCTTCGAGCGCGCCGGGTCGCTCGACCGGATCTCTCTCGAGGGAGACCTGCGCGACGAGCTCATGGCGGCAGTCGCCACGCTGTCTCCGGACGGGGAGTTGCTGGCCGTGCGATCGTCCGCGGCCGATGAGGACGGCACGTCGCACTCGTTTGCCGGTCAGCTCGAGAGCTACCTCGGCGTGCGCCCGGAGGATGTGCCAGCTCGCGTCCTGGACGTCTGGCGCTCCGCCTTCACGGAGCGGATTCTCGCGTACCGCCGGGAGCATGCGCTGGGATCTTCGGCGGGCCGGCCCGCTGTGCTGATCCAGCGCATGGTCCAGCCGCGGGCTGCTGGCGTCGCGTTCAGCGCTGACCCGGTGAGCGGACGCCGCGGTGTGGCGGTGGTCAGTGCCGTCCTCGGGCTGGGCACCACGCTGGTCTCCGGAGAGGCCGACGCTGACACATGGCTCGTCGCTCGCGACGGCACGATCATCGACAGACGCGTGGTCCAGAAGCCGACGATGTACGTTGTGGGTCGGAGGGACGGCCGTATCAAAGGGGTGGAGGTGCAGGCGGATCTCGTAAACGCACCCGCACTGTCGGATCCGGAGGTCAAGGCGGTCGCGAGCCTCGCGCGAGCGGCCGCCCGTCACTTCGGCCGCCCGCAAGACGTCGAGTGGGCCCTTGCGGAGCGTTTGTACCTCCTGCAATCCCGCCCCATCACGTCGCTCAGTTCGATGGCCGATCCCGACGGACGGCTGGCGATCTGGGACAACAGCAACATCGTCGAGAGCTACAGCGGGGTGACGACCCCGCTCACGTTCTCGTTCGCGCGTGAGATCTACGGGCACGTGTACGAGCAGTTCTGCCGAATGATGGGCGTGCCCGCCGGGCTCATCACCGCGCACGACGAGACCTTCCGCAACATGCTGGGCCTCATTCGCGGGCGGCTGTACTACAACATCCTGAACTGGTATCGCATGCTGGCGCTGCTCCCGGGCTACAGGGTCAACGCGCGGTTCATGGAACAGATGATGGGGGTCAAGGAACCGCTGCCGGAAGATGCCGTTGGGGAGGTGGCGCACGGGGCCCGCGGCCGGGCGCTCGACAGCCTCTACCTGGCGCGAACCATGGCAGGGCTCCTGGTGAATCACTTCACGGTGAACCGGCGGGTCGATGCTTTCTACCGCCGGCTGGACGAGGCCATGCGATCCCCGGATCCCTCGCTCGAGGACAGGCGGCCGGATGAGCTCGTGGCGCACTACCGGGCGCTTCGCGGTCAGCTGCTCCTCAAGTGGGCCGCGCCCCTCGTCAATGACTTCTTCGCCATGATCTTCTACGGCGTGCTCCGGAAGCTGGTCGTCAAGTGGTGCGACGCTGACGGAACCCTGCAGAACGATCTGATCGGCGGGGAAGGGGGGATCGTCAGCGCGGAGCCGGCCGTGCGGATGCAGCGCATGGCCCGGCTCGCCTCAACGAGCGAGACGGTCATCGAGCGTCTGATGTCAGGCCCCCTGGACGAGGCGCGCGCGGGGCTGAAATCCTTGCCCGCCCTCGAGGCCGAGTACGTCGCGTACCTCGAGAAGTTCGGCGAACGTACTGTGAACGAGCTCAAGCTCGAAAGCGAAACGCTGCTGGACGATCCGCTGCCGCTCCTCCGGGCTGTTGGCGCACTCTCCCGGCGGATGGCGTCCGGGGCGGCTGATGGGGCCGCGTTGCAGGTCTCGTCCGGAGATCGCCTGCGCCAGGAGGCCGCACGTCGGGTCTCAGCAGCCTTGCACGGGCGTCCCGGCCGGCGGATCCTCTTCGAGTGGACGCTCCGTCATGCCCGGAGACGTGTCAAGGATCGGGAGAACCTGCGGCTGGAGCGGACCCGTCTGTTCGGCCGAGTGCGGCGGATCTTCATCGAGCTGGGACGACGATTTCACGCCGCCGACCTGCTCGACCATCCCCGCGACATCTTCTACCTGGAAGTAGATGAAGTCCTGGCGTTCGTGGAAGGGCGGGGCACGACTACCGATCTGCGGGGACTGGCAGCGCTGCGCAAGTCGGAGTTCCGCGGCTACGTCGAAGGGCCTGCTCCGGACGAGCGGTTCGAAACCCGCGGCGTCGTGTCTCACGCGCAGGCCTACCGTCGGGCAGGCCCGCCC
>JACCXG010000193.1 GCA_013697225.1 Acidobacteriota bacterium | reverse complement strand
ACGACCACGCGGCGCTCATGGGCATCGCGTTCTCCCACGATGGCTGGATGTACGTCTCGCGCGGGAACACCGGGAGCTCCGCGTGGCGTCTGGAGGGAACCGACGGAACCTTCCTCAGCGGCTACGGCGATGGGGGCAACATCATCAGAAGCCGCCCCGATGGAACACGCCTGGAGGAAGTGGCCACGGGCTTCTGGAATCCGTTCGATCTGAAGTTCGACGTGAAAGGCCGGCTCCTCGCCTCGGACAACGATCCCGATTCACGAGGGCCCAATCGTCTCCTGCACATCGTCGCTGGCGGGGACTACGGGTACAAGTCGCTCTACGGGGGCAGCGGCATCCACCCGTACCTGGCGTGGAACGGCGAGCTTCCGGGAACGCTGCCGTATGCCGCGGCTCTCGGCGAGGCCCCGGCCGGGATGTTCGTCGCAGCCGGCAGCGGACTGCCGGCGGACTACCGCGACGACGTGCTGGTGACGATCTGGGAGGAGCGGACGATCGCGCGCGTGCGGCTGTCGCCGAGGGGGAGTTCCATCGGCGGAGAAGCCGTTCCCCTGATCCAGGGAGACGAGCGGTTCCGGCCTGTGGCTTTGGCGGCGGATGCCCGCGGCGTGATCTACATCACCGACTGGGCCCTGCGCGGCTACCCGAATCACGGGCGTGGGCGCATCTGGCGGCTCACGGCCGGAAAGGGGGTCGAGATTATGCCGGGGCGGCCGCCGTTCGCCACGCCGGAAGCCGATCCCTCCGGTGCCCCCCTGCACCGGGTCCATGCCGCAGCGGCCCGGCAGGATTTCGAGGCGCTTCGCGTGGCACTGACGTCGGACGATCCGTTCGTGCGCAGCGCGGCTGTGACAGCCCTGGCGCGTCCTGGGTTTCGAGACCAGGTGGTCCGTGCCGTCGCAGATGCCGACCCTCGAGTGCGGCTTGGTGTGGTGCTCGCACTGCACCGCGGGGGGTACGAGAAGGGTGAAGGTCTCGCACGCCGGCTGCTGACCGACAGCGACCCGCTCGTCAGGCGCATGACGTTGATCTGGATTGGACGTTCCGGGATGACGGCACTCGAGCCGCTGCTCGATCGTGCCATCCTGATGGACCCGCCCTCTCCCGAGCTCTTCGAGGTGTATCTCGCGACGCTGCAGCAACTGTCAGCCGAGTTCGTACAGAACTACGCGGCGGAGTCCGAGCCCTACGCTCGTCAGCTGAAGCGGCTGCTGCGTCCCAGGTTCGTCGAGTCGTTCATTGCCGACGAAAGCCGGCCAGCCCGCCTCCGGGCGATCGCCGTCACGCATTTGGAAGACGTGCCGTCTCAGGCGAGACTCCTGACCCGGCTGGCTTCCGCGCGCAACCCGCCGGTGCTGCGTCGCGAAGCGATCCGATCCCTTCGGCTGGCGCCGGGCGAGGAAGCCGCAAGGGCGCTGCTCGCCATCGTCCGGAACAGAGGAAACAGCGCGGAGCTGCGGGCCGAGGCATGGCTCTCGCTCGCGGCACAGCCGGCCGATGCGAGCCAGGAGGCCTTGAAGGATCTTGACGACAACGCACCTGCGGTCCGCCTCGAGGCTGCCCGGTACCTTCGGTCGGTCCAGCTCACCGAAACCAGCCGAGAGGCGGTGGCCCGCCGCGCCACAGCCCTCATCGGTCCCGACGCTCAGGCACTGCACGCGCAGCTGGCCTTCGCCGGCGCATCCCCGGCTGAAGAGCGCCCGGAGACGCCCGATGCGTGGGGGCCCATCCTCGCCACAGGCGGCGACCCCGCAGCCGGACGTCGTGTATTCTTTTCCGCCCCGTCCGCCTGCTCGCAGTGCCACGCCATCGATCGCCGCGGCGGCGACCTCGGTCCGGACCTCACGAACATCTGGCGGTCCAAGTCCCGGCGGCAGATCCTGGATGCGATCCTGCGACCCTCCGCCGAAATCTCCCCGGAGTATCAGGGGTGGTTCGTCAAGACGAGGGACGGGCAGGTCCACACGGGACGGCAGATCGATGTCGGCAACGACGGCAAGGCGGATCTCTACGTGCTGTCCGGTGAGTTCATCACCGTGACGGGAGTGACCGAGTACGGCCCGATGCCGAACTCTCTGATGCCGGACGGGCTCGAGACGAACCTCACGATCGATGATCTCCGCAACCTTCTGGCGTTCCTGGAAGCGGGAGCGTGAAAAGGGAGAAGGAAAAAGGAAAAAGGAAAAAGGGAGAAGGGAGAAGGGAGAAGGGAGAAGGGATGAAATCCAGCAGCCGTTCACGCCGCACATTCCTGGAAACCGCCGGCCTTGGGGCCGCCGGGCTGGCGCTGGCTCGCTCGGGAAGCGAGGCGTCAGCGCGTCGCGACAGCGTGGACGCGACCAGGGGTGTTCAGATTGCCATCGCCACCATCGCGCTGGACGGGTTCGGTGACGAGGGCTTCGAGCACGCGTTCAGGATCATCCCGCAGCTTGGAATCCGGAACGTCGAGTTCAATGTCTGGTTTCCGCGGACGGTCACCCTGGAGGGCATGAAACGGATCGAGGAAGGGTGCGGGCGGACCGGATTGCAACCCGTCTGCCTGCAGGGCAGCGGGTTCGGCGGCAACGTCATCAAGGACGTGACCCACAAGCTGTGGCTGATGGAGCGGATCAAACGTCTGGGGGCAAGACGGGTGAAGTTCACCGGCGCCAGACGCGGCCAGGAGGGAGGGCTGGAGAACGTCATCGCCACCCTCAAAGAGCTTGCGCCGGCCGCCGAGGAGATGGACGTTCTGGTGCTCGTCGAGAACCACGCCAACAACAACATTGAGACCATCGAGGACTACGACCGCATCTTCGAGGCGGTCCCTTCCCGGCATGTCGGCATGTGCCTGGACATGGCGCACTTCGATGGCGCCAACGTGGACAACTTCGCCGTGATCGAGCGGTTCCACGATCGCGTCCTCCACATCGACATGAAGGATACGGAGGCGCGCGGAGTCCACAAGGTGGTCAACTACGGCTCCGGTGTCACCGACGTTCACGGCATCGTAAAGAAGATGCTCGGGCACGGGTATACGGGATACCTGCTCATCGAGCAGGCGCCCCCCCTCAGCAGGGAATCACTGCTCGAGGATCTCACGCGCGCGTACAAGATGTTTAGGGGCTACGAGAAGTAGCCGGGCGACGGGCGGACTCAAATCCTAAACGCCCAACTCCCAAGGCCCAACTCACAAGCCCTGACTCCCGAAGCCGCAGGGCAGGCGCCGGAGGGGACCGGGCGGGTTGACGCAACGGATTGGGCGTTCAGCGGTCAGCGTTGGGCGTTGGGCGTTGGGCGTTGGGAGTTGGGAGTTGGTCGTTGGGAGTTGGGAGTTGGGCGTTGGGAGTTGGGAGTTGGGCGTTGGAAGTTGGGAGTTGGGAGTTGGTCGTTGGAAGCTGGAAGTCGCCCTCCCGCTCTCCTGATGCCCCCTCCAGAGCCAGCGCAGTGAATCAGGCAGGATGGCGCGGCCGTGGCGGTGGCTGTGGAAGCCCTGCCCGTACTCGAAGCGGTAGTCGTACCTCGCATACGCGAGCGACTTCGCCAACGTCAGGTTCGCAAGCGGCCAGTTGCCGTTGGCGTTGTCCAGATCGTTCGCGCCGTCCTGCAGGAAGACGCGAATGGGCTTCTTTGGCGTCTTGCGGATCATCGCCTCGTAATTGTGCCCACCCTCACGCAGGGTCTTGCCGCTTGCGATGTTGGTGAAGCTGCCGATCCAGGACAGGACCTTGCTGAACTCCCCCGGCCGCTCCCAGGCCACGGTGAACGCACAGATCCCCCCGCTGCTCGCCCCCGCGATGGCGCGCCCGGCCGCATCCTTCCTCAGGCTGGTCGTCTTCTCGACCTCCGGGAGAATCTCCTCCAGCAGGAAGCGGGCGTACTGATCCGAGAGGGTGTCGTACTCGAAGCTCCGGTTGGACCGTCCGTCCTTGTGGACGCCAGGCTGCAGGAAGATGCCCACGGTCACCGGCATGTCCCCCTTGGCAATGAGGTTGTCGAACACAATCGGAACGTACTCGCGGTAGCTGTTGCCGTCCTGGAACACCATTACCGCCGCGGGGGTTCCGGCTGCGTACTGCGCGGGGACGTAGACCCACCAGTCACGCCTGGTGCCCGCGAAGATTGCGCTTTCCCAGGGCGGCATCTGCGTCAGCGTGCCCTTCGGCACGCCCGGTCGTTCGCGGCTGTCGCCGTGCGTTTCATACACCTCGAGCTGGCCGCCGCCGAGCCGCCTGTCCCCCGCCTCGAAGTGCCAGCTGAATGCCGTGCCATGGGCGAGCCTCGCCACGCCGGCGTACACGTCGCTCGTGCCGATGCGCGTGAGCGGCAGGTTGAAGTGCACGACATCCGAAACCACCCGCGGCGGCGGCGACCCTGCCGGAAGGCCCGGGACCTCGAGGGCCCACGCGACAGTCAGCTCGTCGATCCGCGGCGCCGCCGATCCCTTCAGCAGCGCCTCCCGCCCCCCGAAAAGGCTTCGGACAGCCTCGGCGAGCCGGTCGGCCCCGGCCCCTTCCGGGGGCACAGCCAGAGCCGCCTCGAGGGAGCCTGGCGTGAGCGCGGGTAGCTCCTGGGCTCGGGGCGCCCCCTGGATCAGGATCATGGCAATGATGGCAACTCCGACCTTCACCGGAAACCTCCTGCTGGCCTCGCCCGTTTATCGTTCGATAAGAACGTCAAATGCCTTGATTCCGTGCATAATGTGTACTTATACTTCGGAACAAGGTCATGTCCGCGCGCATTCTGATTACCACCATCATGGCGATTCCGACCGGGTGCATGACCGGCCGGGCGGGGGTGGCGTGTAGCGGCTGAGCCGAAGGGGTTTCAA
>JACCXG010000120.1 GCA_013697225.1 Acidobacteriota bacterium | reverse complement strand
GACTGGGTCCGGCAGTACCCGATCATCTCGATCGAGGACGGCGTTGCCGAGGGGGATTGGTACGGGTGGAAGGCGCTGACCACCGCGCTAGGGTCCCGCGTGCAGCTCGTCGGCGACGACCTCTTCGTCACGAACACCGAGATCCTCCAGAGGGGAATCACGGAGGGGGTCGCCAACTCGATCCTGATCAAGCTGAATCAGATCGGCACGGTCAGCGAGACCCTCGAGGCAATCTCGATGGCGAGCGATGCCGGATACACGAGCATCATCTCGCACCGCTCCGGCGAGACCGAAGACACGACCATCGCGGATCTGGCTGTCGCCACCGCCGCCGGACAGATCAAGACCGGTTCGGCGAGCCGCAGCGATCGCGTCGCCAAGTACAACCAGCTGCTCCGCATCGAGGAAGAGCTCGGTGCATCCGGCCGGTATGCCGGACGCAGCGCCATCAAGCAGCTTGCGTCAACCTGATCATGCCCACACTCGTTCTTCTTCGACATGGTGAGAGCACCTGGAACAAGGAAAACCGGTTCACCGGCTGGACCGACGTCGATCTGTCGGACCGCGGGCGGGATGAGGCTCGGGAGGCTGGCCGCCTCCTGAAGGAAGGGGGCTACCAGTTCGACCTCGCCTACACCTCCCTCCTGAAGCGGGCGATCCGCACGCTCTGGATCACGCTCGACGGGCTGGATCAGATGTGGCTGCCGGTGGTCAAGGACTGGCGGCTGAACGAGCGTCATTACGGAGCGCTGCAGGGTCTGAACAAGGCCGAAACAGCGGAGAAGCACGGCGAGGCGCAGGTGAAGATCTGGCGCCGCAGCTACGACATACCTCCGCCGCCCATGGAGGCCGACGATCCGCGTCACGCCGGGCTGGATCCCCGCTACGCCGGCATCCCGGCGGGGGACATCCCGCGCACCGAGTCGCTGAAGGACACGGTGAGCCGGTTCCTGCCGTACTGGCAGAGCACCATCGCCCCCTCGATTCTGGGCGGGCAGCGCGTTCTGATTGCCGCGCACGGCAACAGCCTGCGCGCGCTGGTCAAGTACCTGGACGATGTCAGCAACGAGGAGATCGTCGGCCTGAACATTCCAACGGGCATTCCGCTCGTGTACGAGCTCGACGACCGTCTCAAGCCGCTGAAGCACTACTATCTCGGGGATGCGGACGCTGCCGCGGAGGCAGCCGCGAGGGTCGCGCAGCAGTCCAGCGCGCGGAAGTAACACACGTCGATGGGCGACCTCAGCCGACCCTACGATGCCATCATTGTGGGAGGGGGTCTTGCGGGGCTGACGCTCGCGCGTCAGCTTCACCTCGAAGTCCCGGCACTCCGCGTGCTGCTCGCGGAGAAGCGCACGCATCCGGTTCCCGAAGCGGCATTCAAGGTCGGTGAGTCGTCGGTCGAGGTCGGCGCCCACTATTTCCAGGTGGTGCTCGGTCTCGAGCCACACCTCCGCTCGCAGCACCTCGAGAAGCTCGGGATCCGGTACTTCTTCCCGCATGGGGACAACCGCGACATCGCGACCCGCGTCGAGGTCGGCCCGGTGCGCTTCCCCGCCGTTCCCTCCTTCCAAATCGATCGGGGCAGGCTCGAAAACTGGCTGCTCTCCGATCTCCGCCAGGCGGGGGTCGAAGCTCTCGACGGCTGCACGGTCAGGCAGATCGAGCTTGGCTCCGACGAGCACCGCGTGACGATCGCGTCGGGGGACATGGTCCGGGAGGTCCGCGGCCGCTTCCTCGTGGACGCAAGCGGCAGGGCCGGGCTGATCAGACGACGCCTGGGACTCACGCGGCGGGTGACACACGAAGCGAACGCCTGCTGGTTCAGGGTGAAATCACGCGTGCGTGTCGACGACTGGAGCGAGGATCCCGGGTGGCGGGCACGGGTCCCCTGCGGCAGACGGTGGTTGAGCACCAACCATCTGATGGGGCGCGGCTACTGGGTCTGGCTCATTCCGCTCGGTTCCGGCAGCACGAGCATCGGCATTGTCGCCGACGCCCGGCTCCATCCGTACGGACGGCTGAACCGCTACGAGCGGGCACTCGACTGGCTCCGGGAGTTCGAGCCGCAATGCGCCGAGGTCCTGCAGGCGCAGCCCGACGACCTTGAGGACTTCCTGGCGCTCCGGCACTACGCCCATGGGTGCGAACGTGTGTTCTCACCGGATCACTGGGCACTTGTCGGGGAAGCGGGCGTATTCACCGACCCGTTCTACTCTCCGGGATCCGACTTCATTGCCATTGGCAATGACGCCGCGGCGGATCTGATCGCGCGCCGCGCCAGAGGGGAAGACGTCCGCGCGCGTGCGGAGAGCTTCAATACGATGTACCTGAGGCTGTTCGATGGCTTCATCCGGCTGTACGACGGGCAGTATCCGTTGATGGGGAATGCGCAGGTCATGACGGCCAAAGCGTCCTGGGACAACGCCTGCTACTGGGCCATCACCGGGCTGCTGTATTTTCAGCGCCGCTATCGTCGTCCGGAGTTTCTCCAGCAGATCGAGCCGCTCATGCGCCGGTTCTTCGTCCTCCACGCACGGATGCAGCAGTTCCTCCGCGCCTGGGACGTCGCCGATCCGCACGGGTACAGCGCCGAGTTCGCCAACGTGGTGCAGATCGAGTGGCTTCGCGAACTGCAGGCGGGCCTTGCGGGCCCCTCCATGGAAGACGCCGCGCTGCAGGCCCGGATCGAACGCAACCTCTCGCTGCTCGAGCGCTTCGCGGGGACGTGGCAGGCGCTCGCTATGTCGCGCACGCCCGGCTTGACCGCCTTCACACCCGCGCTGGACCCCGTCGACATCTCGGAGCTCTGCCTGACGGCGCTCTCCCCGGCAGGGATCTCGTCCTGATCACCGGCCTCTGCTGCCGGCCCCGCCCGGACTGGCTATATGGCCGTCAGCACGAGGGCGGAATCGTTTCCCCCGAAACCCAGCGAGGTTGAAATCCCGCAGCGGACACGCGCCTCGCGCGCCTGGTTGGCTACCACGTCCAGGGAGCAGCTCTGGACGACGTGAAGGGGCTGCTGGACGATGCGGTGAGCATCAAGCCGCGCCGGCAGATGACCGTGCAGTTCTCCGGAGGGGAGCCGACGATCTCGCCTATCTTCCTCGACTCGATGCGCTATGC
>JACCXG010000107.1 GCA_013697225.1 Acidobacteriota bacterium | reverse complement strand
GACCCGTCTTCACGAACCAATGATTGGTCTGCAGACGACTGGCGAGTAAGTGTGTGCGGGAGTCAGCTGCCCGAGAAGTGAGATGACGGGTTAGACAGGCGCTCCCCGCCAGCCCGATCTGCGCGAACGCTTGCAGCGAGGGGTACTGACGTTGGTTGGTGAAGGTCGGAAAGACGAGGCTGGAGTTCAGTGCGCCGGCTATTGGCGATCCACAGCCTCCCAGCCGGCTGCCGTACAGGATGTGCAAGGGCGCGAAGGCTAGGACGTCAGCCGTCGCGCCCAGCTGTGCAAGAGCGGTACAGGGACGTACCGCCAGCCGGTGGGTCTCGTCGGCAGACCGGGGTCCTCGCATCGAGCGGCCTGGCTCAATCCGGCCACCGGAGAGTGGACGTTCGCCCCTCTGCCTGGCGAGTGCGTACACGCAGCTATTCTTCTACGACGAGACCAACCCGGAGTTTGAACGGGAGGCCTTCCTGCAGATCGAGCGGGCGCTGGATCTCGACTCGAACCTCGCGGAGGCGTATCTCGCCCGTGCACAGCTCACATGGACGCCCGCAACACATTCCCGCATGCGCCAGCTATTGAAGACCTCCAACGTGCCGTGACGGTCAACCCGAATCTGGCTGAAGCCTATCTCGAGCTCGAAAAACTCTACTGGAGACTGACTGTCGTCAGCCTTGATCGTACGGGAGGGAACGACGGTTCAGGCGGAGACCGGCCACTGCTCCGATGACCCGGAGTGACTGGATGACGCCGTCCTCGTGCCCCTTTTCAAATTCGCGGTCACTCTGCCCCATCGTGTTCGTGACGTGGGCGAAGCAGAGGACGGCTTTTCCCCGCGCCTCAGCGAAGGCGTAGAGGGCCGCCGACTCCATTTCGACCGCCAGAATACCCTCGCGTTGGGCCGAAGCCACGGCTGCCGGCGTCTCACGGAAGGGCGCGTCGGTCGTCCAACTGGCGCCCTCCAGCACGGGGATGCCAGCCGCACGGAGTGCCGGCCCCGCCCGGTCCAGTAGCACGGAATTGGCCTCCGCAAAACGAGCAACCGGCTGGTAGTGATAGCTGGTCCCCTCATCGCGGAGCGCCCGGGTGACGAGCACGAAATACGGCGGCTCTGCGATCTTGGCGATCTGGCCGGATGAGGTGATGCTGACCAGCAGGTCACACCCGCACACGAACATCTGTTCCGCCATCAGGACGGCGAACGGCGCACCGACCGCACAGCCGACGATACCTATCCGCGTGCCGTCCAGATCGAACTCGTATAGCTCGGTGTGGTAGCACCCCCAGGTCCCGCTGCGCGTGCCCCGCCCCGTGCGCCTCAACCAGCGCACGATGTCTCCGTCAGGGTCCAGCACGCACACGGAAGGGACGCGCAACTCGGCGAGGTTCTTCTGCCGCTTCGCCTCCGTCAGCACGGTGACTGGCGAGAAGACGGACGGCGCGGTGGCATCTTTCCCAGACAGTATCGGGGCTTCCGGCACCACCCGGATGAATCTGGCATAGACGAACGGCTGAACCGTTCCCCACGGCGTGCGGTGCTCATGCGGGACGGATTCGACCAGCCGAAACTCATTGCCCAGTTCTGCCGCCAGGGTTTCGGGCGAGTAGCGCGCAACTGGCAGGCCGCTGCACGTCTCAGGACCGTCCAGCGCGAACGTCGCCACGATGACCGTACCCTCAGCCTTCAAGGTTTGCCGCAGGTGGAAGCGATACCGTGCGCGGTCTTCAGGCGTGGTCAGGAAGTGGAACACGGCGCGGTCGTGCCACACGTCCATCGGCTTGAGCGTCCAGCCCGCCGTCACATCCGCCTCGATCCACGTCAGTGCGGCGGCCTGGTCGCCGAGACGCTCCTGAGCGCGGTGGAGCGCCGCGCCGGAGACGTCGAGCACGGCCAGGCAGTCGAGCCCGCGTGCCACCAGCGTATCCACCAGGCGCGAGTCGCCGCCGCCCACGTCCACCACGCACGTCTCTGGCGTGAGGCCAGCCGCTTCGATCATCTGGAGAGAGACGGCCGGCAGCGTCTCAAACCAGCTCACATCGCGCTCCCCCTTGGTCCTGTACACGCTCTCCCAATGCTGCTTGGGGTCCATGGTTACGCCAATTCTACAGGCTTGTGCTCAGGCTGTTGAAATGGGGTCGTCCCTGCGTAAGCCTCCTCAGCACCAGGGCGGGTGGTCAAGTTCGGCCCCTCCGAGACATCCTTGTGCTCAGCAGTCCGGCAGGTCGAAGCTGGTCAGGACGCCGGCGGGCAGCGCCGACAGCGGCCAGCTGTAGTCCCTGGATTCCGCGATCTCCGCGTAGGAGTTCAGCGCATTCTTCAATGTGACCTGGACCACGTGGGGGGACAGCAGCGCGGCGAACGTGGCGGGCAGCGCGCCGTATCCCCTCGCGGCGAGGTGGACGTGGCCGTGTCCCACGCGGTGAGCCAGTCGAGCACGCGTAACACGTCGAAGGTGCGCTGACCGATGTACGGATAGTCGAGCGTGAGCGCGTGCGAGGAATAGAAATAGTCGGCATTGTATTCCCCACGGTTCGTGAGGCTGGTCGTCTGAGGCTCGGATTCCGCCACGCCGCGCACGTCGCACGAATAGAACGCTGCACCGGGCTCGGCCGCGATCAACTCGCGGACGAGCGGCTCGCTCCGAAGCTCTTCCTCCACCGACTCGTGCGAGATATACAGGAGGGCCCTGCTGGTGTCCCGTGGGGGACGCGAGAGCAGCGGCTCGCCCTGCGGTCATCATCACCTCCGGCGAGGAGGACCAGAGCGCGCCCGCGGTTCTGCCCCCTCACCGTGCCACGGCGAACCTCATTGCACACCGGCAGCCGGGCCGCCGGTCGGCACCATGTTCCGGATCGCCGAGATGCGCCACCCGCCAGCCTCACGCGTGAGCACGAAGGTCGTCCACATCCGCCGGACCTCGCCGCCGCTCGTGATCTCGTATGGCCCGTCGGCGATGGCCACGTCCGCACCGATGAAGCGAACCGACTCGATCTCGATATGGCAAGGTTCGGGTAGGTCATCATGCCGTGGAAACCTCCAGGCTGAGGTCGATTAGCTTAGACGGGACGGCTACTCATTTTCCCTGCCACCCGCCATCCACGAAGAAAGATTGTCCCGTGAGGTAGCTCGCCTCGTCGGAGGCCAGAAAGGCCGCCACGGTCCCGATCTCTCTCGGCTCACCCGCTCGACCCAGAGAGATCTGCGCCAGCACGCCGGGCAGCAGGTCCGGATTCTGCATCACCCATGCGGTCATCGGTGTGTCGATGAGGCCGGGATGGATGCAGTTGACGCGGATGCCGTGCGGGGTCACCTCCGCTGACATGTTGCGCGTCAGCGCCTCGAGCCCGAGCTTCGTCGGCGCATAATGCGTGCGCCCGGGGAGCACCTTGGCCGCCTGAATCGAGCCGATGTTCACGACGCTGCCCGTGCGGTGCCCTGCAACCGTTCGTCTGCAGAACACCTGCGAGCAGAGCCACGCGCCGCGCAGGTTGACGTCGACCAGTTCCGTCCACTGCTCGTCGGTGAGCTCGAGGAAAGGCACGATGGTCTCGATACCCGCATTGTTCACGAGCACGTCCACGGGGCCGAGCTCCTCCCAGACCCTCTCAAACATCGGCTCGACCTCGCTCCGCTTGCCGACATCGGCCTTGACGGCGATCGACCGCCGACCACGCGCGCGGATCGCCGCGGCCACCTCTTCCGCCTGTCCCATGTTGCCCGCATCGTTCACCGCGACGTCCGCCCCCTCCTCGGCGAACACTTCCGCGATGCCGCGCCCGATCCCCCGCGCAGCTCCCGTGACCAGCGCGACCTTACCCGCAAGCTTCAAGAGAATCCTCCATTCATATCCGGGGGATTTCGTTCCCCGGACCCCGTTGCGCCGGCGCGCTCCCGATATCCTCACGCGATCTGTCTTCTCGCGCGGGTGTCACAACCGCCCGACCTGCCTCCCCCTGACCCCCTGTGCCGGTGCGCGCTACCCGCCCGCGTTCTCAACACAGGTGAACTTCGGGGGAGACACGCGAGACCACCTGCGGCGCCCATTCCCGGTATCGCCGATCCCGTGAGCGGCGAGCGCCGGCCTCGTGGCGGCTGCCGTCGTTCAAATCATAGGCGACAATCTCCGACCACGACGACTTGATCAGGGCGAGCAGATAGGAGCCGCCGAGCAGGCGCAGTGGCGAGGTCCGGAGTTTCCCGATCATCGGTCAGAGACTCGCGTATTCAGAGGAGTGCCGAGTGAGTGTCGTTTGCAGCCCATCGGACGATTGACACCTGGCAGGAGCCCGCGCCTGGCGCCCCCGAGGTCCCCGGGGCGATGCGGCGAGGAGGTGAAGAATCGCACGGGAGGGACGGTTACCGCATTGGCCCCACCCGCTTCGCTGCGGTTCCGGCGGCGTTGCAGCGCCCCCGCGTGGCACGCGCTCCATCCTCGCTGACAAGAACCTTGTGTATGGCGCAACTTTTCGGTTGACGCGACACCGGGTCTTGTCATACACATCCGACTTGGCAGACACATCATCGTTCGCTGGCTCGTAGCGATTCAAGCCTTGGCTTTGGATGGGCGTAGGAAGCAACGCTTGAGTGGATTCGTGTGCCGGGGACGTACGTCGTAACCCCCGAGACGGACGTGTGACGGGGAGGAGGAGAAACCGTGAGACGTTTCATCAGACGGAGTGTGCT
>JACCXG010000081.1 GCA_013697225.1 Acidobacteriota bacterium | reverse complement strand
GCGCGCGTTTGTCAATCATTATCACGAGGAACGGCCACACCAAGGTCTGGGCAACGAGCTCGTCACACCCAAGACAGCGTCCCCGGGAACAGGCCCCGTGCGGTGCCATGAGCAGCTTGGCGGCCTGCTCAAGTTCTACTACCGCGAGGCCGCATAGTCACAGACCGAGTTTTCGCACATGACGGGTTCAAGAACCAGCTCGCCGGCGCGCGGTGGGCGACGTTTGAGGCTGGCATGAGCCGGGCACAGCGCCGGCGGCCGAGGCCGTCGAGACCCTGGCCACGCTCATGGCTCCGACGTGCCGGCGGCCGTCCGCCTGGGCGGCGCGGACAGTGGCGGAACTCGGGATCCACCAGCACGACGCGGAAACTATCATGCGCAAGATCGACGAGATCGAGGCCACCATCGGCCGGTGGCGGCCTGAGGTGGTGCCTCGCGCGACGTCAGAAACAGGATCCGGCGGCCGGCGATCCCGTGCCCGAGGCATTTGACGCGTTCCGCCCGCGCGCCGCCGCTGCGCCCGAGGCGGTCGAGGCGCAACGACGCGTTCGAATCGGCGCCCTGAGCGACGGCGTCGGCCGGCGGTATGCCGGAGGTGTGTGTGCGGAAGATCTCCGCGCGCATGACGGAGTGCGGATCGCGGAATGCGGACTCCGGTCCTCCCGGAGCCCGCAGCCTGAGTGAGTGCCTTAGAAGTAGTACTTGCCCACGAGCTGGATGATCCGCGGATCACCCACGGTGCTCGTGATCGTGCCGAACACCTGGCTCTGGATGTTCGCCTGGGGCGGCCCGAAGTTCGGGTGGTTCAGGGCGTTGAACATCTCCCCCCGGAACATGATGTACTGTCTGCCGAACGTCGCCACACGCTTGGCGATCGACAGATCGATATTCCAGTAGCCCGGCGCGTCCAGGATGCCGACGCCGGAGTCGCCGAACTGCCCGAGCGCCGCCGAGACGAAGGCGGCGCGGTCGATCCAGCGCTCGAGGGTCGGGTTCTCCACCTTCCCGCTGCCGATCCGGTTCGGACGATCCGGCGAACGCGTGCCCTGCAGCGACGGCCGGGAGGTGTCGATCACCGTAATCGGGAAGCCGGTGCGTGCGATGGCAGCGAAGCTGAGCTGCCATCCGCCGGCGACCGCATCGAGCGCGCGGTTCCAGCCGGCGCCGAACTGCCGCTCGCGGCCGAACGGCAGCTCGTAGCTGCCGGCGACGTTGAACACGTGCCGCGCGTCGAAGAACGCCCGGCCGTAGTTCGCCTCGATGTCATAGCTGTTCATCGGATACGCACCTTCGGCGGCGACGCCCGCCGAGCCGTAGTACCCGAGATTGTTGGTGAGCGTCCTGCTCCAGGTGTAGTTGGCCTGGAAGTCGAGACCCTGCCAGAGGCGCTGCTTGAACGACGTCTGCAGCGCGTTGTAGTTCCCCCGGCCGCGCGACGCCGTTGTGCTGATGTTCGTGATCAGCGGGTTGAACTGATAGAGCGGACGGCGCTGATCGAGCGGGGCCCAGGTGCGGGGATCGCCCGCGCCAGGCAGCGGCTGGTTGCCTTCGATCGGCGTCACCAGATACTTCGACGTGCTGCCAACGTAGCCGATGTTGATCGATGAGCGCGCGCCGAGCAGGTACTCGGCGAACAGGTTCCACTGCTGCGTGAGCTGCGGCCGCAGGTTCGGATCGAACGCGCGCGGCTGCCCCGACAGGCCGGTGGCACCCTGCAGCCCTTCGAAGCCTGTCGTGATCGTGCCCGCGCCGCTCGTCTGGTCGTAGGCGGCCTGCGACTCGAAGAAGAACGGTGGGTTCAGCGGCAGCCGCAGGTTGGCGCCGGTGCCTTCCATGTATTGCGTGATGCCGTAGCCGCCCCGGTACACCCACCTCTCGCCGTGTCGGTAGGCAAAGCCGAGCCGCGGCTCCCACCCGTTGTAGTACGGTTCGTACAGCGCGCGGCTATTGCCGTTCTGCCCCGCTAGGAGGAGCGTGGCGTTCGTCAGGTCGACGTTCGCCTGCCGATCGTCCTTCTCGACGAGCGGCGAGGTATAGCCCCAGCGCAACCCGACGTTCAGCGTCAGGTTGTTGGTGGCTTTGAGGTCGTCGGCGGCGTAGAACGCGATGCGGTGCTGCAGGTGCGTCCACGGCTCCGACAGCGAGCCGCGGCCCTTGCCGGCGACCTGGTCGAGCAGGAAGTCGGCGAACGCGGCGCCCGTGAACTGGCCGCTGTAGTTGATGAACCCGAGCACGCCGTTGTTGCCGGAGTAGTAGCGGTTCATCTCGTAGTAGTTCCACGAGCCGCCAAACTTCAGCGAGTGGCGGCCGGTCAGCCAGGTGAGCCGCTCGTTGATCTGGAACACGCCGTTGTTGGTGTTGCTCGACACGGCGATCGTCCCGAGGTTGGTCAAGTCGTTGCCCAGCTGAACCGAGCTGAGGCCGGGAATGGGCTGCGATCCGCCGAGGCCGAGGCGGTTATTCAGCGGCCCCAGCCCGCGCAGGTCGAGCGGCGCGCTGTTGAACGAGTTGTCGTTGTAGCCGATGAGCAGGTCGTTGACAATCGAGGTGCCGATGATGCGGTTCCAGTTCGCGCCGACGCTCCAGAACGGATTGTCGGATGCGTTCGAAAACGCCAGGGGCATGACCGTCGACCCTGGACGCGACTCGTGCGCCTGACGCGAGTAGCGGACGAACACCTTGTCGTTCGCCGACGCGTTCCAGTCCACCTTGACGTCGAACTGGTCCGCCTCCTCGTTCGACGAAGTCGTGCCACTGTAGTTCTGCCGGAAGTCGCTCAGCGGACGTTCGACGTTCGGCAGCGGATAGAGGCTCGTGTCCGCGAGCAGCGCCTGTGCGAACGGGCTGAACCGGCTCACCGGAATCTGGTTGTTCGGAAAGGGCTGGCCGGTGAGCGGGTCGCGCACCATGATCCCGCGGGCGAGCAGGCTGCTCAGATCGCCCTGGCGCCAGGCCAGCGGGATCACCGTGGCGAACGAGTCCGCCGGCGGCACCTCCTGCCGCGCGCCCTGGTAGTTGCCGAAGAAGAACACCGTGTTGCGGACGATAGGGCCGCCGAACGTGCCGCCGAAGATGTTCCGCGTGAACCCCGACTTGCGGCCGCCGGCGCGGTTGGTGGCCCACGGCGTCGCCGCCAGCTCGTTGTCGCGCCAGTAATAGAACGTGTTGCCGCGGAACTGGCTCGTGCCCGACTTCAGGACCATGTTCACCAGGCCGCCGGCCACGTTCCCGAGCTCGGGCGAGTAGTTGTTCGACTCGATGCGAACCTCCTCCACCGCGTCAGGGCTCGGCTGATACGCGATCAGGTTGTCGATCGCGTCGTTCATGTCAACGCCGTCCAGGCTGAAGTTGTTCGCCTGCTCGCGCTGGCCGTTCACGAACGGCCGGCCGCTGCCGGTGTTCTTCAGGCTGTTGAAGGCGCTCGGATTGGGTGTGACCGCTCCCGCTGTGTAGAGCGTCGCGGTCGACAGGTTCCGCCCCTGGATCGGGAGCGCCTCCACCTGCCGCTGCTGCAGCGTGTTGCCGACCACCGCGTTCTCGGTCTGCAGCACGGCGCTCGTCGCCACCACCTCGAGGCGCTGTTCGACCGTCCCAAGTTCGAGCGTAAAGTCGACGCGCGCCGTCTGGTTCGCCGAGAGCGACACGGTCGACTGCACGCTTTTGAAGCCCTGCAGCTCCGTCGTGATCACGTACGACCCGATCGGCACGCCGGTGATGATGTAGTTGCCGGCTTCGTTCGTCACGCCGGTGTAGGCGATGTTCGTCGCCTGGTTGGTCGCCGTGACCGTAAGCGCCGGCAGCGCCCCCCGGGATGAATCCGACACGATGCCCGTGATCGTGGCGAGACCTGTCTGCGCTCCCGCGGTCGTCGTCAGAAGCAGGCCCGCAATCGCGGCCGGGCCGACCCGCAGAAGAACACCTCTCAAACGAACCATGGGTACTCCTTCCTCTCTTTTGACCAGTGATGAAGCCCGAGATCGCAAACGTGCATCAGCAAGAACACACGCGTGTCACCACGCGGCGAGCCCCCATCCCGCTGAGCCCGCCGACGCTCGCACCGCGGCGGAAAGGGCACGGAGCGGGAAGTTGCCCGGAGAGACGAACCGCGTGTGTATATTCCTTCGGCGAGCAGCCCAACTGCTCACGGAAGCATACGCCTGGCTGTTGAAACGACAAAGTACGCAATCTCCGCCACTGACCCGGTCTTCTGGGCGAGCAGTTCGGCGGCACGCTGGAGCCGAATCGAATGGATCATCAGCGTCGGCGGCTGATCGTCAAGGCGCGGAGCTTGCGGTGCACCTGCGAACGGCTGAGCCAGACTACGGCCCGAGCCGTAAGGCGGCGGGGCGCATTCGCCCGGGTAGTGCTGAGGTTCGCCCATCGTATCAACTGGCGTCCCGACGAGCCAGCCAAGGGCCGAGAGCACGTGCCGTCTGAGACTGCTCCTGATGCCCCAGACCAACCGCCCGCGTGCGCTGACGACTGAAGGGCGGATGACCTCACGGGACGGAGCGCGAGCCGTGCTCCCGGATCCAGCGCCGGCGGAACATTTTTTTCTCGCGTGATCTCTTTTCCTTCCGCTTGGGACGTTGGTAATTGGCGGACGAGTGGCGCTCCAGCCACCGCCGGTTGTTCTCGAAACCAAACCCGTTCCAAGTGAGAAGATCATGCTCGCAGCAAGCATCCGACCCATTCC
>JACCXG010000076.1 GCA_013697225.1 Acidobacteriota bacterium | reverse complement strand
CCTCGTGGCCCCGGCCGACGAGCTCCTGAACCAGCGGCAGGGAAGGGTTCACGTGTCCGTGCATCGGGAGGCTGAGGAACAGGGCTGTCGGCATGCGGGCCGCGGGATGGTAGCACGGTGCCCGCCGACCCCCGCGGCGAACGGATCTATACTGTCGGCCGAGGTGCCCCCATGAACGGAAGCCTTTTTCTCACGGCGGTCGCCGTCGTGCTCTCCTGCGCCGCTGTGGCCGCACAGGCTCCGGCCTCGGGGGCCCAGAGCTCACGCACCGTCTACGTCACTGTCACCGACAGGAATGGGCTGCCTGTGGAGGATCTCGCTGCCGCCGATTTCGAGATCAAGGAGGGAGGCAAGACGGTGGACGTGGTGCAGGCGGGCATCACAGAAGATCCCCTGCAGATTGCGCTCATCGTGGATGACAACGGCACGGGCCTGTTCCGCTCGCCCCTGGCACGGTTCGTCCAGCGCCTGGAGGGGCGCGCCGTGATGTCACTCAGCTCGGTGACCGGCCAGACCATGAAGCTGGTGGACTACACGGCCAACGTCGACACGCTGCTCAGGGCGGTCGCCACGCTGAACGCGCGGCCCGGGACGCCCGATGGGGGGCAGCTGCTCGAGGGGATTTCCGAGGCGGCGGTCGAGCTGCGCCGGCGCGAAGCGGCACGGCCCGTCATCATCGCGCTCACCGTCGGCGGGGAGGAACACAGCACCGTGAGCTCCGACCAGGTGCTGAACCAGCTCCGCCAGAGCGGCGCCATCCTGCACGTGTTTTCCGTGGCCAACTCCTCGCTGCGGGCCACCGTGACGCAGACCCGGCCCTCAGCCCTGCTGCAGGAGAACATGCACCTCGGGCGGGTGCTCGGCGATGGACCGAAGCACTCCGGCGGCCGGAACGAAGAGATCGTGGCGGCAACCGGCTTCCTGATGGGCCTCCAGAACCTCGCCTCGGAGCTGACGCAGCAGTACCGGGTGAGCTACAACCTGCCGGCCGGTGTGAAGCGGTCCGACAAAATTACTGTTGGAGTGAAGCGGAAGGGGCTGATGGTCCGGGCGCCCAATCGCGTCCCGGGCTGATCCGGCAGGTACGCCCTAGTTCTTCCCGAACGTGAGCCGGGAGATCAGCAGGAACAGCCCCGGGATCAGCAGCGCACCCAGAAAGGCAAACAGGAACGAATCGAGGTCGAGCGAGAGCGCGCCGAAGGCGCCGTAGCCGAGCGCGATCCCGAGATTCGAGAGCGCCGTGAGGCGCACGAACTTCCCGAAGGGCGCGTGGACGAGCCCCGCGAATACGACGCTGGCCTCCGCCAGAACGGGCACGGGCCGGCACAGCACAATCGTCACGTCACCATACCGCCTCGCCAGCCCTGCGGCCCGCGCGATGCCGTCCTCCCCGACCAGCCGCCGCGCCGCACCCGAACCGCGGGCTCCGACCAGGTAGCCCACCGCGCATCCCGCCATCATCCCCGTCCAGATCACGGCGGCGCCGGCGACGAATCCGAGCAGGACACCCGCTGCGGTCGAGACGATGCTCGAGGGGACCGGCAGGAACACGTCCAGGGACAAGAGCGAGAAGATCGCTCCCGCAACCGCCCAGCGTGACGTCTCGCTCGCCGTCACTCTTTCCGCCAGCTCGTTGAACTGCTGCTCGAACAACAGGAATGGCAGCAGTACGATTCCGATCAGCACGATCCACAACACCGCCCAGCGCATGCCCGGACAGCGTATCAGACGGGCGGAGAGTTAGAATCGAGGGATGAGACCAGCCCCTGCTCCACTGCCGGCGGACGTCCGCGAGCTGGCGATCGCGACAATGAAGGACGCGAAGTTTCCGATCCTGGCCAGCGTGGACAATGGCCAGCCCCGTGCCCGTCCCGTTTCGCCCGTGCAGACGACCGGATTCACGGTGTACGTCGCCTCGTTCCGCAGCTCACACAAAACGGGGGAGCTCGAGCAGAACGCCCGGGTCGAGCTGTGCTACATGAGCGAAGGACACGACCAGGTGCGTATTACCGGTGTTGCCGCGCTCGTGACCGACCCGGCGGTGATTCAAGGGATCTGGGACACCAACCCGCTGCTGCGCTCGTTTCTCGGCACGATCGACAACCCCGAGTTCATGCTGTACCGGATCGATCCCGCGCAGGTCCGCTTCATGAGGGAGTGGGCGCTGGACTATCACGAGGTGCCGCTCTAGACCGGTGCGCAATCGGCCTGCCGCGCGGAGCGAATGGGTTCCGGGCAGGAACCTGAAGTCCCGGCGGCGTGGGACTGGCAACTCGGAATGGCAACTGCCGCAACTGGCAACTGGTAACTGGTGCCGGCAACTCGAAGCCGTGCGCCGGGGAGGACCCGACCTGGTCCCCCCCGCCGTCGTTTGCTGACGCGCTCTCCTCACGCGTCCGAATCATTCAGTGCCGGCGCGCGCCTCGGTCAGGCGCGGTCGCTCACTGCGGCGCTGAGGCCTTCCACCGTGCGGCGGCCCCCCGCTTCCGACAGGCTGAGGCTGGCCCGTCCGGAGCCGTCGGCGTGCAGGTACGCCTCTTCCCCGTGCAGGCTCAGATCCAGGCCTGTCGTCTCGTCGTCTGACGTGGCGCGCAGCGGCATCACCACCGAGATCAGCTTCAGGATGATGAAGCTGGCAAGCCCGGTGTAGACAATAACCGCGAGAACGGCGGCTCCCTGGATGGCCAGCTGCATCGGATTGCCGAACAGCAGCCCGTTGCCAACACCGTTGAGGCTCTCGTCGGCAAAGACACCGGTCAGGAGCGCGCCGACTGTTCCGCCAAGGCCGTGTGCCGCCACGACGTCGAGCGAGTCGTCCAGGGATGTCTTCGCGCGCCACACCAGCCCGAAGTAGCTCGGCACCGCCGCGACCGCTCCGATGATGATGGCGCTGAGGGGGCTGACCAGCCCTGCGGCCGGCGTGATCGCCACCAGCCCGACG
>JACCXG010000060.1 GCA_013697225.1 Acidobacteriota bacterium | reverse complement strand
GCCACCTTGTGCAGGAACTCCTGCGAGGCCCGGTAGTCGATCGGCACCAGGACGACGCCGCGCAGGAGCGCCCCCCAGAGCGCCATGATCCACTCGGGCCGGTTCTCTCCCCAGACGATGACGTGCTGCCCCTTGGTGATGCCCGCGGCGTGCAGGTGCGCGGCAAAAGCCCGCGCCCGCGCGGCGGTCTCGGCGTAGGTATAGGACCAGCTCCGGTAGCCGTCGTCGTAGGTGAGGAACTCGCTGTCGATCCGTGACAGGTCCTCGAAGAAGTCGATGAGGGTGCGCCGCGCCATGGGGTGAATTATGATTCCAGATTCATGTCGCTCCCGCCGGTATTCGCGGCCAGCGCCCTCTACGACAGCCTCCTGCAGGCGGCGCTCCGGCAGTTCTTCAGCCGGGCGACGTTCGAGACGGAGCCGATTCCGTCGCTCTCGTCTGATGGCCGGCTGGCGATAGAGCCGACAAACGATCCGTCGGTCCTGACGGTCCGCTGGTTCGGAATGCGCCACGTGCTGCACGTCCCGGCCCGCCGGCCGTTCACGTCGCACGAGGTGCGGCTGGCGCGCGCGATTGGCGCCGTGCTCTCGATCCGCTACCGCGCCGTCTTCGATCCACGCCAGATGCTCGAGCACGGCGAGCTGTTCCGCGGATCGATCGAGGACCGGTACGTCGGCGCGTTCGTCGACGCCATGGCGTACACCGATCCGGCTCAGACCCGCGCGGATCTCGTGGCGACCGCCATCGAGGTGCTGCGGGTCGCGGCGATGTCCAGCTACGAGAACCACGCCATTTCATCAGGCGTGTTGATCCTGGACACCGAGGAGGACCCCGAGGCGCCGCCGAGCGCCGCCGACGATCAGGCGTATCGCTTCACCCAGGCGCTCACCGGCATCAAGACCTTCTATCGCCTCTGCGACGGGCTGAACACCGTGTTCCTCGTCAACCGCTCGGGCGTCGTGCTCGACGTTCAGGAGGTTGCCAACCGCGTGCCACCCGGGCCGCTGGAGGTGCCCTGTTCAACGGCCTACCGCCAGCACGCGCTGGTCACCGCCGGCACGCGCAACGTCTGCGTTGTGCTCAGCCCGTCACACGAGATCAAGCTCTTCGCGGAAGGGGTCCAGGTGTTCAGCTTCCGCAACGCGCGCTGGCACCTGCTGGACCTGCAGGCGAAGTACGAGATGTGGGCAACCTCCGTGGGCAATCCGGCGCTTGCGGAGCGTCTCTTTCACACCGCGCTGGACCTGGCCGATGCCCGTCAGGGCGCGCTGTTCGTGGTCCTGAGGGAGCCCGAGGGGTCACTCCCGCTGCTCGTCGCGCCCGGGGATCAACTCGACACCCCGAGGCTGCCCGGCCGATCGGATGCGCCCACCCGCGCGCAGCTGCTCCACATGCTGCAGGGACGCACTGCCACCGGCATCTCGCCTGCCGTGCTTGCCGGCCTCGCCCGCACCGACGGCGCCACCGTGATGGACCGCGCGGGCCGGCTGCTGGCCGTGGGGGCAATTCTCCTGCACACCGAACCGGTGGAGCCTCACTCGAATCTTGCGGTGGAGGGGGCCCGCACCACGGCCGCGATGGCGGCCGGCCGGCACGGCTCGGTAGTGAAGGTGAGCGAGGACGGGCTGATCACGTTCTACGATCAGCAGGTGCGGATCTGGGATATTTAGGGCTGGAGGCCAGGCGTCAGCTTCCAGCTTCCCGCTTCCGGCTTGCCGCTATCTGCTGCCAGGCGCCTGAGCCCCTCGACCGCGGTCGCCTGGCAGGGTGGGGGCGCCGTCACATCAGCTGCTGATGAACGCGTTCAGCCGACGGGCGACGGCGTGCGGGCGGTCCACCATGAGGAAATGACGTGCGCCGCCGATCCGGACGAAGTGCGCACCTGGAATGTCCCATGACAGACGCTCGCCGTAGGAGACCGGCTGAAACACGTCGTCTTCACCCCAGAGGATCAGCGTTGGCACGTCGATGGACCGCAGCCGCGGTACAATCTCGGTGGTCAGATTGGTGTTCAGGGCCGAGGCGTTCCGAATCAGCGAGAGCTTGCCCACCTCGGTGGAATACGGCGCCAGCAGGCCGTCGAGGAGCGCGGCGGGCGGCCGCCTCGCGAACCCGCCTTTGAGAGCCTGCCTCAGAAGACGCATTGCCATCGCTGCGGACAACAGCCGGTCGGCTCCGGGGTGCCCGAACTGCAGCATCAGTTCGATAGGCCACGAGTCGTAGCAGACCGTGTTCATCACACACAGCTTGCGGACCCGTGAGGGAAACAAGGTGGCCAGACGCAGCGCGACTCCGCCGCCGATGTCGTGGCCCACGATCACCGCTGATGAAATCCCGAGACGGTCCATCCACGCATCCACGAGCTCCGCCTGTCGGGCAATGGATCGGTCGAAGCAATCCCGCTTGTCCGAGAAGCCGAAGCCCGCGAGGTCTGGCGCCAGCACACGGGCGGCACGTGTCAGCGTTCCAAGAACCGGGGTCCACAGGTACGACCAGGTCGGGATGCCGTGCAGCAGGACGACCGGTTCACCCTGGCCCTCATCGAGATAACTGATGAACGTGTCCCGTACTTCGGTCACCCGCTGCTGCCGTTGAAAATCGCGCCACGTCACCACACACTCATCCCTTCTGCCCTGCCGGCCGATCGGCGATCGGGAACGGGGAGCGCCCCAACTCGTCTCCGGGCCACCAGTCGCGCGCCAGAAGCGCGATGTTGACGATGAGCGGCGGCAGCAGGTGCTCGAAACGATGTGTGACCTCCAGGACCGCTTCCGCGTCCTCGCCGCGCGCCCTCAGCTGTCGAGCGTCCAGATTGACAGGTGTGGGAAACCGCTCCGCGACGATGGCGGCGTCCCGGGCCAGCCGCTCTGTCGCCCGGAGATAGTCATCAGTGCGCACCACCCGCTTCAGCGACGTCCAGCCCGCCTCCAGGTAGTCGGGCCACAGCGCGAGCGTCCGGTAGTCGCTGTTCACGGAGGGGAGGCTCATCGTCTTTTTCATGTCCCGGAAGAGCCTCTTCAGCCGGCGGTCGCCCGGTGCTTCACTCACCATCTCCATGGCCGCCATACGAGCCGGTGGGCCGAACGGAACCCTGGGTCCGAGCTCGGTGTCCGCGGGAGCTCCGGCCGGCGCTTCCCCGGTGAGCCCCCGCCGCACCAGGATGGTGAAGAGCAGAAGTTTGGGGTTGATGTAGTGGTAAAGCGCGAGTGCCTGCCGGATCTGATAGCGCTGGCTTTCGCCTGTATTGATACCTGTCGGCACTGCCGGAAGGACGCCCGCAAGCTCGGCGGCACGCCCGCGTACGTGGTCGGCCCCCGACTCGAACTCCTGCGAAGCCGCGATCGGCTGCATCGATGCCCACATCGCGGGAAAGAACCGCGGGAACCCGGCCCAGGTGCGAAAGTTCATGTTCACCCCGCTCACGCGCAGGGTCTGTCTGATCTCGTGATAGATGCGGGACGTGTCGCCGCGCGCTTCATGCTCTGCGATCGGCACAGGTTTGCTCCCAAACATACGGGTACCTCGGCACAGGCCTATCGGGCAGTCACAGGCGGGCGTCTTTCATGACGCATCGCATGGACCGCGAGCCCCGGGGACGGAATGACACCAATGTCAGACACCCGAGGGTCGATCCTTGCATCATCGAGTCCATGCGAAATATCGCTCGAGCCACTCGAACCCGCGGGCTCAGCCTCTGCCGGCGATAGGCGTCCCCCGCCTTTCTGAGCGCCTCCGCCTGCGTCGGGTACGGGTGGATCGTGGAGGACAGCGTCGAGAGCGTGCCCCCGTGGGTCATCGCATAGACAACTTCGGCAATCATTTCGCCGGCATGTGGCGCGACGATCGTGCACCCGCGGAGGCGGCCCCGCGCGTGGTGGACGCGCACGAATCCCTCTGCCTGATCGTCCACCACCGCGCGATCGACCTCCCTCAGATCGACAGGCGCCGTATCCGCCTGCGCGATCCCGAGCGCCTGAAGCGGGCCCGGTGAACGAAGAGAGGCTCGACGGGCCGGCGCGCCCTGTTCCGCACGCCTGATGTTCAGCGAGCGGCTGTGGTGTGCGTTTCATCTTCATCAGGCTTCCGCAGTTCCGCGTCGAGCGCCTGCCGGGCGGCACGGGTACCGATCACCACGACGGCAATCGTCGCCCCGAGACCGCCCAGATAGAGCAGAACGCGAAGCGTCCCG
>JACCXG010000051.1 GCA_013697225.1 Acidobacteriota bacterium | reverse complement strand
GGGGAACCGCCGAGACGATCCCGTTCGACGCCATTCACTGGAAAACGGCCGAGTAGCTCGAGCCGGCTCGACAGCCTAATCTCCTTGAAGTCTGCCCGTCCGCCCGCGATAATTGGTGCTCGGGTTTCTCGAATCATCTTCCTGGGGGGTGCGTGCGCCGACTCCTGGCTCTAGCCTTGCTCGTTTTCTCTATCGCCCTTGCGGGCTCGGTTCTGGCCGGCGGGTCTGCTCCTGCGCCCTCCGCGGCACCTGAACCCCAGCAGGCTCCCCCCATTCCTCCGGCCGTGGCCGAGAACTTCGAAGCGACAATCAAGCCGTTCGTCTCCGAGTTCTGCTACCCCTGCCATGGCAACAAGGGGGAGCCTGAACACGGCCTGAACATCCAGTCGTTCACATCGGTCCAGTCCCTGATCGACCATCGCCAGCAGTGGGAGGACATCGCCGCGATCCTCAGCCGCAGCGAGATGCCTCCCCTCGAGGAGGAGCAGCCGGAGGAAGAGCGGCGTCAGGCGGTCGCCAAGTGGCTGGAAAGCGAGTTCGAACGGATCGATCGGGTGACTCCGCCCGACCCCGGCAGGGTGACGGCACGCCGGCTCAACCGCTCCGAGTACAACAACACCATCCGGGACCTGCTCGGCGTAGACATCAGGCCAGCCGACGACTTCCCGCAGGATGATTCGGGCTACGGCTTCGACAACATCGCGGACGTGCTGTCGCTGTCCCCGGTGCTGATGGAGAAGTACGTCACGGCGGCCGACCGGGTGTCGCGCGCGGCGCTCTTCGGCCCCCCCGACATGGAGCCCACCCTCGTGCGGCTTCGCTCGGAAGGTCGGCGCGTCTCCGAGGTGCGGGAGGTGCCCGCCCGGTACGACGTCACCGGGCTGAGCCTGCCCAACGCGTTCCACGCCGTGCACCGCATCCCGGTCGACGGGGAGTACATGATTCGGGTGTTCCTTGGCGGCCTTCGCCCGGCGAACTCCGAGCCCATCAGTCTCGCGCTCTGGGTCGATGACCAGGAGGTCCGGACGACCCAGTTCGACGTGGCGGGCGCGGCGACCTTCGCGCAGGATCGTCAGGACTTCGGGGGGCAGACGGTTGATATCCGCGTGCAGCTGAAAGCGGGGGATCGCACGCTGGCCGTGGCCATTCCCCGGATCTTCGAAGGATTGCCTGCCAAATACAACGGCCCGAATCCCTCCACGCGTCCGGACACGCCCCGTGAGTTCGAGCCGCCGCCCGACGCCACCCCCGAGCGGCTCGCGCAGTTCAAGAAGCGGTTCGAGGACTCGCAGGCGGAGCTGGCCAAGCTGCCGCTCAACGGCGTCCGTGTGAACGCGGTGGAGGTTGGCGGCCCGTACACGCACGTCACGGGACCGTCCGCCGAGAGCCTCGCGAAGGTCTATACCTGCGGGCATGCCGAGGGAGCACACCAGCCGGTCTGCGTCACCCGGATCGTCACCGATTTCGCCAAGCGGGCGTTCCGGCGCCCGGTGACAACGAGGGAGATGCAGAAGTACATCGACCTGGTGCACATGGTGCAGGAGCAGGAGAACTCTTTTGCCGAGGGGATCGCGGTAGGACTCCAG
This sequence comes from Acidobacteriota bacterium, assembly GCA_013697225.1. Lineage (GTDB taxonomy): Bacteria > Acidobacteriota > Vicinamibacteria > Vicinamibacterales > 2-12-FULL-66-21 > JACCXG01. The sequence continues at coordinate 751 of JACCXG010000051.1, read as the reverse complement.
GCGGTCCTCGTCTCCCCCGATTTTCTCTTCCGGATCGAGCGGGATCGCCGCGTGTCCGGCTCCCGGACGTATCACCAGATCACGGAACATGAGCTGGCCTCGCGCCTCTCGTTTTTCCTCTGGTCGAGCACGCCAGACGAGGAGTTGCGGCGTGCGGCGGACCGTGGAACGCTGCGCCAGCCCAAGGTGCTTGCGGCGCAGGTGCAGCGGATGCTGCGCGACCCGAAGTCACGGGCGCTGGCCGAGAACTTCGGCGGGCAGTGGCTGCAGTTCCGGGCGCTGGAGTCGGTCACGCGCGACCGGGAGCGCTTCCCGGATTTCGAAGACTACCTGAGGCTCTCGATGCGGCGCGAGACCGAGGCGTTCGTCGCCCACGTGATTCGCGAAGACCGCAGCATTCTGGACTTCATCGACGGGAAGTATTCCTTCGTCAACGAGCGCCTGGCGCGGCATTACGGGATTCCCGACGTGTCGGGGCCCGAGTTGCGCCGGGTCGAGCTGTCGGGGCTGCCGCGCGCGGGCGTGCTCACCCAGGGCAGCGTGCTGACCGTCTCGTCTTACGCCACGCGCACCTCTCCGGTGCTGCGCGGCAAGTGGATTCTCGACAACCTGCTCGACTCTCCCCCGCCCGAGGCGCCGCCCGACGTGCCGAACCTGGACGAAGTGGCCATCGGCACGTCCGTCTCGATGCGGGCACAGCTCGAGGAACATCGCAAGAATCCCACGTGCGCCTCCTGCCACAGGCGCATGG
>JACCXG010000050.1 GCA_013697225.1 Acidobacteriota bacterium | reverse complement strand
GGAAACTGCGGGGCACGGAGCAGGCGGAGCGCACGGAGCAGGGCACATCACGGAGACGCGGAGTCACGGAGACGAACCCACGCCATGGCCTCCGTGTCTTCGTGCCTTCGTGGCGTGCTCTTCTCCGTGACCTCCGCCCCCTCGTTCATCACTGTCCTGTCTACGTGACAGTTTTTTGAGAGTTGGGAGTTGACACGCCCCCAGCTGTCACAGCCCCCTGTCCCTGGGCGGATGTGCGCGCCCGGCAGCCTGGACCGGTTCAGGGGTGAAATCCTCACCCGGGTTGATGAAACGATCGGTCTCGAACCTGTACTGCTTGTCGTACAGCGTGCGGTAGCGTCCGCCGAGCGCAAGCAGTTCCTGGTGGGTGCCGGATTCCACGATCTCTCCATGTTCCAGCACCAGGATCTGGTCGGCGCTTCGAATCGTGGACAGCCGGTGCGCGATGACGAACGTCGTCCGTCCCTGCCGCAGTGATCGGAGGCCGTCCTGGATGAGCGCCTCGCTCTCGCTGTCGAGCGACGAGGTAGCCTCGTCGAGCACCAGGATGCGTGGGTTGGCCAGAATCGCGCGGGCAATGGCCACCCGCTGCCGCTGCCCGCCAGAGAGCTTCACGCCACGCTCGCCGACGACCGTATCGTATTTCTTCTCGAACCCGTCGATGAACTCGTCGGCGTGCGCAATGCGACTGACATCCCGGATCTGTTCGGCCGTCGCCTCCGGGCTGCCGTAGCGGATGTTGTCGCCAATCGTGCCATCGAACAGGAAGTTGTCCTGCAGCACGACGCCGAGCTGCGCGCGGTAGTCGCGGAGCGGCACCGTGGCAAGGTCCCGTCCGTCGACGAGCACGCGGCCCGACAGCGGGCGATTGAAGGCCATCACCAGGCTGATGAGCGTGCTCTTGCCGGATCCGCTGGAGCCCACCAGGGCGGTCGTCGTACCGGCCGGCGCCCGGAAGCTCACGTTCTTCAGCACCGGAACCCCGGGGTTGTATTCGAAAATCACGTCCGCGAACGTGACCTCCCCCGCTATCGTCCCCAGTGGCGCGCGCAGATGATCCTCCTGATCCTCGGTCGGCGTGTGCAGCAGCTCCCGAATCCGATCGAGCCCCGCAAAGGCTTCACTGATCTGGGTGCCGATCGACGCGATCTGCACGACAGGGGCCGCCATCAGACCGGTAAACAGGATGTAGCTGACGAAGTCCCCGATCGACATCGTCCCCGCCAGAATTGCGCGCCCGCCGACGACAATCATCATCATGCCGATGATGCCGACGACAACGGTGGAGAAGGCGGTGATCGCGGAGACGCCGGTGATCGACTGCGCGATGTTGCGGAACAGGCGGTGGACGCCCCTGGTGAAGACGATCTCCTCACGCTTTTCCGCCGTATAGGTCTTGACGATCCTGATCCCGCCGAGCGTCTCGTTCAGCCGCCCCGTCACCTCGGCGTTGATCCGGCCCCGCTCGCGGAAGAGCGGACGGAGGCGCCTGAACGCGATGGCCATGCCGCCCCCGAAGACGGCAAGCGCGGTAAGCGTTGCAAGGGTGAGCTGCCAGTTGAGGTAGAAAAGGTAGGCCAGCGCCGCCAGGGCGGTCACGATGCTGCCCGTCAGCTGAACCAGCCCGGTGCCGACCAGATTCCGGATGCCTTCCGCGTCGGACATGATGCGCGAAATCAGCTGCCCGGCCTGGGTGGAGTCGAAGTACCTGACCGGCAGCCTGGCCACGTGTTCCTCCACGCGGCGGCGCATGTCGGTGATGGCCCGCTGAGCGGCAACGCCCAGCACCTGGGAGAGGGCGAACGACGAGACGGCCTGCACGAGGGTGGCCCCTCCAGCGACAAGCGCCAGGGGCATCAGCAGGTCCGCCCGCCCCTGCCCCGCCACGTCGTCAATGAGAAACTTGGAGGATGCCGGAAGAACGAGGCCGGAGATCCGGTTGACGAGCATCAGGGCGAGACCAAGACCGATGCGGCTGCGGCGCGCCCAGATGAGCTCGCGCGCCTCGCGCCAGACGGCCGCCCCTTCCAGCTTCTTTTTCTTCTTCTGCGCGGCGTCCTCGGGCCCCGGCGGTATCTCCGTGCGGCGCCCGCGCGCGCGCTCCGAGCGCGGCATTCCGAGGCCGCCCCGCAGTCCCATCGCCATCAGCGTGATCGTTCCACATCTGCTGAGACGCTGCTGGAGGTGGTCAGGATCTCGTCAATGGCCAGGGCGACCCCAGCATCATCGTTCCGCGCCGTCACGCGCCAGCCGCGAGTCTTGAGTTCGTCAAGGCCGTTCCCCATGACGACCGGATGGCCCGCGAACTCGAGCATCTGCAGATCGTTGAGGTTATCGCCGACGGCCATGACGTCCCGCGGGTGGACGCTGCGCCTCGCCGCCCACTCGCGGAGGGCCGCCCCCTTCGAACATCCCGCCCGGATCACATCGACGAGCGAGAAATCCCGGTGGGCGTACTCGGTGAGCGCGACGGAATAGTCTTCTGCCGCCGGCCGGGCCGCGCGCAGCCGATCGAATACCCGGCGCATGTCGGAACAGCCCCCCGTAAACATCAGCTGCAGGGGGTCTTCGACCAGCGCATCCTCCAGGGGCGTGATCTCGCTGATATAAGGACGGTTCGCCGTGAAGAAGGGAGCGTGCCGAGGGTGGTCCCATTCCACACGCTCGTAGACGATCTGCCCCTCCCGCTGACGGTCGAAGAGCAGCGCCGCGGTGTCGCGGTGCTGCGGGAAGGCGGCGAGCACGGATCTCGCCACCTCGCGCGGTAGGAGATGGCGCATCAGCGTCTTCCCGACGCAGGTTTTGACGATGGCGCCGTTGCTCAGAATCAGGGTGAGGGGGCGCGGGAGCTGCTCGAAGATGGGGCGGGCAAAGTCGTAGCGCCGCCCCGTCGCAAGCACGATTTCAATTCCGGCATCGATCGCCCGCTGCAGCGCCTCGAGGTTCTCCCGCGGCACGTGTCCGGTGCTGTCGAGTAGCGTACCGTCGATGTCCAGTGCGATCAGCCGAATCATGAACTCCTAAGTGTCTCGTAACAGTGATTCGCCGCAAAGTGCGGAGCGGGGGCAACCCGCCTCGTCCGGTCGCTCGTCGCTTGCATATCCCGGCATGCGCTCATCGCGCTCTCCGACAAGGGCGCCGCGCTCCGGGAGTCGTGCAACGCTTCACTGGAACGTGACAGTAGAGGCCTTGCCCCCTCACAATCTGCACGAATGAGTCAAGCTCCCTCCGGGTCAAGGCCGTCCGCGCGTCAGCGCCTCGACGGTCTCAGGCGGAGCCTCGCTAGAACGTAGCACGCAGTTCCCCCACAACCTGACGCTTGAGAATATCCCCGAACACGTGCTGCTGCACGTCGCTGTTGGCCAGGTTGATCACCTTGAGG
>JACCXG010000008.1 GCA_013697225.1 Acidobacteriota bacterium | reverse complement strand
CCCGGAGGCGCTCGACGGCCCGGCCAGAGACAACCGCGGCGGAGGGTCGGACGACATCGGGGACGTGTCATGGAATGTGCCGACGGTCACGCTGCGCTTCCCGTCGAACATCCCCGGCCTGCCGGGCCACAACTGGGCCGATGCAATCGCCATGGCCACGCCGATTGCACACAAGGGAGCCTCGGCGGGCGCCAAGGTGCAGGCGATGACGCTTCTGGACCTGCTGCTGAAACCGGCGCTGATCGAGTCGGCCTGGACCTACTTCCGGGACGAGCAGACGCGCACGATCAAGTACGAACCGCTCATCCGCCAGCAGGACAGGCCCGCGATCGAGATGAACAAGGACCTGATGGAGAAGTACCGCCCTGAGATGCGGAAACACTACTACGATCCGAGCAGGTACAAGACGTATCTGGAGCAGCTGGGGATCGAGTATCCGACCGTGAGGTGAGGGGGGGCAACTTCCAATCTCCAACTCCCAACCTCCAAGGGTTGGGCGTTGGGAGTTGGGCGTTGGGCGTTGGGAGTTATGATCTCCTGATGCTCCCCGGCTCCGGCCCTCACCTGTAATGTCTGCGCCGATTCGTCCCGCGCGCGGGATGCGCGATTTTCTGCCCCATGACGTGCGCCGCCGCGACTACGTCATTCGCGTCGTCGAGGACGTCTACCGCCGGTATGGGTTCCAGCCGCTCGAGACGCCGGCGCTCGAGAACATCGAGACGCTCACCGGGAAGTACGGCGAAGAGGGCAACAAGCTGATCTTCAAGGTGCTGCGCCGGGGTGAGGGGGAGACCTCCGGGGAGACCGACCTCGCGTTGCGCTACGACCTGACCGTGCCGCTGGCCCGGGTGGTGGCTGAACATCGGGGCGCGCTCCCGAAGTTTTTCAAGCGGTATCAGATTCAGCCGGTCTGGCGGGCGGACCGTCCCGCGCGAGGGCGCTTCCGCGAGTTCTACCAGTGCGACGTGGATGCGATCGGATCGGCCTCGATGGTGGTGGAGGCCGAACTCTGCGCCGCCGTGGCCGACGTGCTCCAGAGGCTGGGCTTCAGGGACTTCGTCATCCGTGTGAATCACCGTCTCGTGCTCGCGGGGCTGCTCGACCATGCGGGCGTGCCTCCCGCACTGCACGGCGCGGCGCTCGTGGCGCTCGACAAGCTGGACAAGGTCGGCCCCGACGGTGTGGGGAACGAACTGCAGGCGCGCGGGATCGACAGGCCGGCGGTCGAGGCGCTGCTCCCGCTGTTTGCGGGCCGGATGGAGCTTGGCGAGCTCGGACGCCTGCTGGCGACCCGCCCCGAGGCAGCGGCTGCGGTAGCCGGGCTCGAGAAACTGTTTGCGTTGAGCGGCTCGACGAGTGCCGGACCGTATCTGCGTTTCGATGCGAGTCTGGCGCGAGGCCTGTCGTATTACACGGGGGCAATCATGGAGATTGCCGTGCCCGATCTGGCTGGCAGCCTTGGCGGCGGCGGGCGATATGACGGCCTCATCGGCATGTTCCTCGGCCAGGATATCCCGGCGTGCGGCTTCTCGCTCGGCCTCGAACGGATCCTCGTAGTGATGACGGAGCGGGGCATGTTTCCGGCAGACGTGGATACCGGCGGCGCCGATGTGCTGGTGACCCAGTTCGATGATGGGGAAAGCGCCGAAGAGGCACTTGGCCTGGCCCGCGACCTGCGAGAGGCTGGCGTCCGCGTGGACGTCTATCCCGAGCCGGACAAGCTGGGAAAGCAGTTCAAGTATGCGGCGGCAGCCGGCGTACGCCATGTGGCCATCATGGGTGGCGACGAGCGGGCCCGGGGAGTGGTTACCGTGAAGGACATGACCTCAGGGCAGCAGCGAGCCGTCCCGCGCGCCGGGATCGGACAATGGTTCTCCGCGGGCGCGGCCCACCAAGAACTGGCGCCCTCCGGATCCGAAGACCAGGAATGATGAAGATACAACCGTTAGGCTCTCTCGCGCGCACCCATACCTGCGGCCAGCTCACCGTCGAGGATGCCGGCCGCGACGTCGTCCTGCTTGGATGGGTGCACCGGCTGCGCGACCTCGGCTCGATTGCGTTCTTCGACATCCGGGACCGGCACGGCGTGACCCAGGTAGTGGCGCGCGACAATCCCGAGATCGTGGCAGCCGTCCAGCGGCTCCGCCCTGAATACGTGGTCGCGGCGATCGGCCGCGTGGAGCGCCGCACGCCCGAGTCCGTCAACCCGAAGCTGGCGACGGGCGAAGTGGAGGTTGCGCTGCGGGAGGTGCGGCTGCTCAACGAGGCGCGAACACCTCCGTTTCCTATTGCAGACGAGGGGCCGGTGTCGGAGGATACGCGGCTGAAGTACCGCTATCTGGATCTGCGCCGCGCGCGCATGCAGCGGAACATGATCCTGCGCCACCGTGCCACGATGACGACCCGGCAGTACTTCGACGAGAACGGCTTCCTCGAGATCGAAACGCCGATGCTCACGAAGTCCACCCCCGAAGGCGCGCGGGACTATCTGGTTCCCAGCCGGGTGCACCCGGCGGAGTTCTATGCCCTTCCGCAGTCCCCGCAGATCTTCAAGCAGATCCTGATGATCGCGGGGCTCGATCGGTACTTTCAAATCGTCAAGTGCTTTCGCGATGAAGACCTGCGTGCCGACCGCCAGCCGGAGTTCACCCAGGTGGACCTCGAGATCTCGTTTGCTACCGAGGATCTCGTCTTCGCCACGATCGAGCCGCTCATGGACCGGCTGCTGCGGCTCATCGGGCGCGAAGCCCCGCATCCCTTCCTCCGGCTGCCGTATGCGGAGGCGATCGCGAAGTACGGCTCCGACAAGCCCGATCTGCGGTGCGGCATGGAGATATCGGACCTGTCGGCGCCTTTTCGCGAGTCCTCCTTCGCGGCGTTCCGGAGCACCATCGAAGGTGGTGGGGAAGTCCGCGGGTTCGTGGTCCCCGGCGGCGCGCGCTACTCCAGGCGCGAGCTCGACGACCTGGTCGAGCAGGCGAAGGGAGCAGGGGCGTCCGGACTCGTGTGGGCGCGCTGGCCCGAGGGCACGGTCCAGAGCTCTGCGCTCAAAGCGGCCGGGGAGGAGACCCTTCGTGCCGCGCTCGGCGCCGCCTCGTGCGGCCCGGGCGATCTGCTGGTGATGTCTGCCGGTCTCCACGAGCCGACGAGCACGGTTCTCGGCGGGCTCCGGCTTGCGCTGGCCAGGAAAGAGGGGCTGCTGAATCCCGACTCATTCAAGTTCCTGTGGGTGGTCGACTTCCCGATGTTCCAGTGGGACGAGGCTGAGGGACGATATGAGTTCATGCACCATCCGTTCACCTCGCCGCTGGAGTCCGATGCCGCCCTGCTCGAATCCGACCCTGGCCATGTGCGTGCCCGCGCCTACGATCTCGTGCTGAACGGCAGCGAGGTGGCGGGAGGCAGCATCCGTATCCACGATCAGGCATTGCAGCGGCTCGTGTTCCGGCTCCTGCAGATCTCCGACGAGGAGGCCCGGCTGCGATTCGGATTTTTCCTCGATGCGCTGGAGTACGGCACCCCTCCGCACGGCGGAATCGCCGTCGGGCTCGATCGGCTCGTTGCGCTGCTCTGTGGGGAGCCCTCGATCCGGGACGTGATTGCGTTTCCGAAGACCGCCCAGGCGGTCGACCTCATGGCCGGCGCCCCGTCAACAGTGAACCCCAGGCAGCTGCGTGAGCTGCACCTGAAGGTCGATTGATGCCCCGCGTCATGGTAATATTGGGTTAATTTCCTCCGTCTGCAGGAGTTACGCTTATCCCACCCATCACAGCCATGCGAAAGATCGCGGTCCCCGACGAGGGAGCCGAATCCCTGTTCGGCAACTACGACGAGAACCTCAAACACCTGGAAGGGCTGTTCACGGTCCGGATCCGCACGAGCGGGCAGGAGCTCGTGGTCGAGGGGGAGACGGCAGACGTCGCGCGAGCCGAACGCGTGCT
>JACCXG010000001.1 GCA_013697225.1 Acidobacteriota bacterium | reverse complement strand
GGAGAGACCGACCGCCGCCGGCGCGGCAAACCATGCCAGCCACATGACGCCGCACGCGAACACGACGCCCAGTCCTGCTGCCATGGCCAGGAAGGATGTCAGGTAGCGCCTGTCGAAGCCGCGCTGTGCGAGAGCTCCGGCAACGAACGCGGCAAGGGGATAGCTGAGAAGGAAGCCGCCCGTGGGTCCGAGCAACCGGAGAATGCCCTGCGGCAGGACGGGTGAGGCGGCAAAGACCGGCAGGCCGGCAATGCCGATGCACAGATAGAGAACCTGGGCGGCCATTCCAAGCCGCGCACCCAGCACGGCCCCCCCGAGCAGCACGACCATGGGCTGCAGCGTGAAGGGAACCGGGGTGAACGGCAGGGGCACGCTGACCTGGGCCGCCGCGGCGGTCAGCGCCGTGACGAAAAGGACGGCGGCAATCCTGAGCATTCCATCCACGTGCCCCTGTGCCGACAGGGTGCCCAGCAGCGTGCCGGAGGGAGTCAGGGGGGCGGCTCGAAAGGTCATAGGGTCTCGAATTCTACCGTATGCACACAGCACTGACAACTGCCGGCAGCGACTCGGGCGGAGGGGCCGGCATCCAGGCAGACCTGAAGACGTTTGCGGCCCATGGTGTGTTCGGCACGAGCGCCATTACCGCGGTCACGGCGCAGAACACCCGTGGCGTGCAGGCCTGGCAGGCGCTCCCCCCTGACTTCGTTGCCGCTCAGATCAAGGCGGTCGTCGAGGACATCGGAGCCGACGTCGTGAAGATCGGCATGCTTGGCAACGCCGGCATCGTCCGGGCGGTCGCTCGCTGCCTGGATACTCTGGGACTGACCCGCGTCGTGCTCGATCCGGTCATGATTGCCAAAGGCGGAGATCGCCTGCTCGAGGGGGAGGCCGTGGACGCGCTTCGTACCGAGCTCCTGCCTCGCGCATGGATCGTCACGCCGAACATCCCCGAAGCGGAGGTTCTCGCCGGGCGCGAGATCCGCTCCCTGGAAGACATGCATACCGCCGGGCGCGCAATCCTGAGTCTTGGCGCACGTGTGGTCCTCGTCAAAGGAGGGCATGCCGAAGGCCCGGAGTCCGTGGACGTGGCGATCCTGCCGACGGGTGCGGTCGAGATCCGCGGGCCGCGGGTTGCTACGCGGCATACGCACGGCACCGGATGCACGCTGTCCTCGGCCATTGCGGCAAACCTGGCCAGGGGGCTACCGGAGCTGGAGGCCATGCAGGAGGCGCGGGCGTACCTGGAGGGGGCGATCAGGCACGCTCCGTCCATCGGGCAGGGACACGGCCCCCTGGGGCATTTCTGGCGGGGTATCGCGTCGGGGTGAGACGCCCTCCGGTTCCCCGCCAGCGGCGGGTATACTGAAGAGCGTGCCCGGTTCTCCAGTGCCTGGGGCTGCGGCCCACGCCCCCGGCCGGTTTCGCGTCACGGCAGATCCGCTCGACCCGGGGGAGACGGCCGGCCGTGTGAGCGTGGCGGAATGCGGCGCCGTTGCCACCTTCATCGGCCTCGTGCGGGATCACAACGCCGGCCGGCGCGTGCTCTCGCTGGAATACGAGTGCTACGAGCCGCTCGCGCTCCGGGCCTTTGAGCGTATCGCCGCCGAGGCGGCAGAACAGTGGCCGACCGCGCACCTCGCGATTGCGCACCGCACCGGTCTGCTGCGGATCGGCGAGGCCAGCGTGGTCATCGCGGCCGGCTCCCCGCACCGTGCCGACGCGTTTGCCGCCTGCCGGTATGCCATCGAGCGCGTGAAACAGATTGCGCCGATCTGGAAGCACGAGCGCTTCGAAGGGGGAGAGGTCTGGATCGAGGGAGCCACAGCGGATCCCGCCGACGCGCAGGCGCGGCAGGAGGCGTTGGCCCGGGCATGCGCGTGACCGTCCGCCTGTTCGCCCGGCTGCGCGAGATTACCGGGCAGGGGGAGATCGAGCGGCAGGTTCCCGAAGGGGCCACGGCAGACTCCGTCTGGGAAGGACTCGCGGACGAGTTCCCCGGCATCCGCCAGTACCGGACGATCAGCTCCTGTGCGGTGAACGAGGAGTACGCGTCGTTCGGAACATCGCTCGCCGAAGGGGACGAGGTCGCGTTCCTTCCGCCTGTCTCGGGCGGTAGTGTGGGACAGAGGGACGGCATTCGCGGCCGGTTCAGAGCGGTCAGGGATCAGGGATTCCATGTTTGAGAAGCTCGAGTCCGTCGAGGCCAGATACGACCAGCTGATGAGCGAGATGGCCGATCCGGCTGTGCAGAGCGATGCGGCGACCTTCCGGAGCCATTCGAAAGCACTGGCGGAGATCCAGCCGCTCGTCGAGCATTTCCGGCTGTACAAGGGGGTCCTGAGCCAGATCAGCGCATCGGAGGAACTCCTGAAGGAGCCCGACATGCGGGAGCTGGCACAGGAGGAGCTGGCCTCGCTGACCGCCGAGCGGGATCGCCTGCTCGCCGGAATCAAGCTCCTGCTCGTGCCGAAGGATCCGAACGACGAGAAGAACGTCGTGCTCGAGATCCGGGCGGGCACGGGTGGCGACGAGGCGGCGCTGTTTGCGGGCGACCTGTTCAGGATGTACTCCCGCTACGCGGAGCGTCAGGGCTGGAAGGTCGAGGTGTTGAACCTCAGCGAGACTGGTGGCGGCGGTGTGAAGGAAGTGGTCGCACTCGTGGAAGGGCGGAATGCCTACAGCCGCCTGAAGTACGAGAGCGGCGTCCACCGCGTGCAGCGTGTACCGGCTACCGAAGCAAGCGGCCGTATCCACACGTCCACGGCAACGGTGGCCGTACTGCCGGAGGCGGAGGATGTCGACGTGCAGATCGACGCGAAGGACCTCCGCGTCGATACGTTCTGCTCGAGCGGGCCTGGAGGCCAGAGTGTCAACACGACCTACTCTGCCGTCCGCATCACGCACATTCCGAGCGGCCTCGTCGTCTCGCAGCAGGACGAGAAGTCACAGATCAAGAACCGCGCAAAGGCGATGAAGGTGCTCCGCTCCCGGCTCTACGACATGGAGATGCGGAAGCAGCAGGAGGCAATCGCCAAGGATCGGCGCACCCAGGTGGGCACCGGCGAGCGCTCCGAGAAGATCCGGACGTACAACTTCCGGGAGAACCGCATCACCGACCACCGCTACCACTACACGATGCACCAGCTGACACAAGCGCTCGATGGGGACCTCGGCGAGCTGATCGACCAGGCGGTCACCCATGAGAACTCCGAAAAGCTCAAGGCGTCCGAGAGCCGGGACGCGACCACCCATTGACTCAGGACCTGATCACAGGACTCCTGCACGAGCGGATCGCCGCGGCGCGACAGACGCTCGTCGAGGCCGGCTTCAGGCCCGACGATGCGGCGGTGGATGTGGATGTGCTGGCACGCCACGTCCTGGGCTGGGATCGCGCGCAGCTGCTCGCCCGAGTCCGTGACTCTGCCCCGGCGGGGTTCGCCGAACCTTTTCGTGCGCTCGTGACCCGAAGGGCCCGCCGCGAGCCTGTCGCGCTGATCATCGGGCACCGCGAGTTCTGGGGGCTGGATTTTTCCGTCACCGGGGAGACGCTGGTCCCACGCCCCGAATCCGAGCTCATTGTCGAGGAAGCCCTCCGGCGGCTCCCGGAGACGGAGGGCTCGACCGTGCTCGATGTCGGTACCGGGAGCGGCTGCCTCGCCATCGCGATCGCCCACCAACGTCAGGCGGCCAATGTCGTGGCGACCGACCTCTCCCCGGACGCGCTCGCCGTTGCGTCCATGAACGCGCGGGCGCACGGTGTCGAGCGGCGTGTGCATTTCGTCTGCGCGGATCTGACTGAGGGCCTCACGATCCGTGCGGACCTGATCGTGGCGAACCCGCCGTATGTTCCGGAGCAGAGCGCACGCTCTCTGTCCCCGGATGTCGTGCAGTACGAACCGGCAGTGGCTCTCTTCGGCGGCGCTGACGGATTGCGCATCACGCGCCGTCTGCTGCAGGAGGCACCGGCGCGCCTGGCCCCGGGGGGCGCGCTCGTGATGGAGTTCGGCGACGGGCAGGAAGAGGCCGTGCGCGACGCGGCTGATCGTGCCGGATGGCAGGTCGACGGGATGCTCCACGACCTGCAGGGGATCGCCAGGACCATCATCCTCAGGAGGTAACGTGGCAGACTGCCTGTTCTGCAGGATCGCGGCTGGGGACATCCCGGCAGACATCGTCCATGCCGACGAGCGGATGATCGCGTTCAGGGACATCAATCCGCAGGCGCCGATGCACGTCCTCGTCGTGCCGCGCCGGCACATCGCCACCCTCGACGATTTGTCCCCTGACGACGATCAGCTCGTCGGCGAGATGATGCGCCGTGCCGCGGCCCTCGCGCGCGAGAATGGATACGCGGATCGCGGCTACCGGACGGTGTTCAACTGCAATGCGGACGCCGGGCAGACGGTCTTCCACATCCACCTGCACGTGATCGGCGGGCGCAGCCTGACCTGGCCTCCCGGTTAGACGTTGTGGGCGTGAGCGGGATCGGCCGCTACCGGTCGGGGTACTCGCCGCGCGCCTTGAGCCAGTTCGACAACTCCCGCATCCGCGCCCGGAAGACGTGCGGAGGCTCGAAGGGCAGCGGCCCCTGTGCCCTGGCAGCCTCCATCACCTCAGCCGCTTCCTTCGGAAAACCGTTGTCGCCGAACTGTGTGATGCTCTCGGCGGCCAGCCGCGCTCTGACGATCATCGTCGAGTAGTTGCGTCCGTCGAGGAACAGGTAGCCGAGCGTGCGGCCGAACGGATCGACCGTCGCGGCGCGCACCAGCTCGATTCGGCCCCCCGCCGCAAAGGCGCCGAGAGCAAACGCGCGGGCCTCCTCGCCGAAGGGCTGCCCGTACGGGAGGTTGTGCGCAACGTGCCGCGTCTCGGGGGAGTCGATGCCGAGGATTCGGACGATCTCCTCGTCCTTCTCATCCCACCGGATCGCAACCGTGTCACCGTCGTCCACCTTCAGGGCCGTGGCCGGCACCGCCACGCGGGTGCCGTGCGGCCGGGCCTGCGGTTTCGGGGGTGACTGCGCCGCCCCGGCGACGTTGCCGCCGCCGTCGCCAGACGCGATCGGCAGCGGTATGGACGAGAGCAGGGCCGCCGTGGCGACCGCAGCCGCCAGGGTCCGCAAGGCTGAGGGCAAGTTCATCGTCGTTCTCCGACATCGGATGGGCCAGAGGTCATTCTAGCCGTCGCGACCGGCAGCAGGCGTAATGCATGGATCGCCTGCCGCTCGTTGGGAACCCGGGCACGTGCTCAGGTCGAAAGTTGGCCGGCGAGTTTCACGCTACGGGGCTGACGAGCACGTACTGGCCGCGCTGTGCATCGGGTGAGAGGAAGAAATCCACCCCCTGATATCCGCGCCCGAGGTATGCCTGCAGGATTTCGCGAGTGTGCAGCCG
>JACCXG010000635.1 GCA_013697225.1 Acidobacteriota bacterium | reverse complement strand
ACGCAGGGGGGAGGAGCACACGGGTCCCGTCGAAATTCGAGGGACTCACTTCCCGCAGCGCCTCGTACTGGTAGTAGCTGGGGTCAACGATGTTTGCGTCAGGGAACAGGAAGGGGAGATCGCTCAGCCCGCTGGTGTTCCGGTTGGCAATGGGGTTCACCGGAAAGCCGGCGGTACAGAAGTTCGCGCCGTTGCCGTTGAGGCCGCAGCCCGCCTGGCGATGTGAGGCGCGCCCGAAGGTCCCCTCGAGGAACGTTGTGGCATTGAGGGTGTAGTTCAGCGAGGCCGACCAGAGCGGCACGACCGGGTCGTTCATCTGCGTGTCGTTGAACCCGGGAAGCGATCCGAGGATCGCGTCGTTCGGCTGACCCCAGGCGGCATACTTGAACGTGCCGCGCAGCGACGACATCGGCTGGTAGTCGATCCGGACGACAGGCTGCCAGGACGTGAGGCTCTGCTCGGGCCTCGTGAGCTGATAGTTGTAGTTCTGCCCGGCCGGCACGTCGGTGATGTTGGGCATCGGATACCGGTCGAGGACATTCAGCCCGGTCTGATAGAGACGCTCCCTCGGGATGCGGCCCAGCGCGCCCCCATCGGCAAAGCAGGCGGCCTGGCTCGTCGCCGAGCAGGTGCCGGAGAGCAGCGGATCCCTGATGAAGGGGAACGGATTCCCGTTGTTGTCTGTCGTCTGCGAGAAGTCCCCCATCCGCTCGAGTGCTGTCGGCACCCGGAAGCGGACGACGTTGTTGCCGGTCGTGCGCGGCTGGAACTCGTGGGCGTAGAAGAAGAACAGCTTGTTCGCGCCACCGGGCTTGCCGACGGGACCACCGAGCGAATATCCCCAGTCGCGCTGCTTCAAGGTGGTCTTGGGATCCCCGTTCAGGATGTTCGTACGGCTGTTGGAGTACCAGTCCGAGTCGCGTTCCACGTCGTACAGCGAACCCTGGAACCTGTTGGTGCCGCTCTTGGTGACCGCCGTCACCTGCAGGCCGCTCGATCTCCCGTATTCCGCCTGATAGCTGGAGGTGAGCACCTTGACTTCCGAGATCGACTCGACGTTCACGGCAATCATCAGCCGGTTGCTGCCCGGCTCCATCGTCGAGACGCCGTCCATCATGAAGTTGTTGGAGCCCCCTCCGGTGGACGCGGAGTCACCGGCGCGGTTGCCGTTCACCACGCCAGGCGTCAGGTTGATGAGATCCGCGAAGTTGCGGGTCGCAATCGGGAGGTTGGTGACCTCGGCGGTCGTGACGCTGAACGAGCGCTCGCCGCTGCTTGCCTGAACCCGCGGTGTTTCCCCGGTCACGACAACCGTTTCGGTCGCGCCGCCCACTTCCAGGACGATGGTGCCTGCGGCCACCCGCGTGCCGGGGCTGACGGCAATTCCTGGCTGCTGGGAGGTCTTGAACGACTCCAGCGTCACTTCGATGGTGTAGGTGTCGGCCGCCACGTTCGCGAACACGAAATCCCCTGTCCCGCTCGTCACGACTGGAGCCGATCGGGTGCCGCGGGCCTCGCTTATCAGCGTGACCGTCGCTCCGGGAATGACCCCCCCCTGTGCGTCCTTCACCGTGCCCGCCACGGTGCCGGTATTGATCTGCGCGAACGCCGCCCCGGGACAGACCCCGAGCAGCCACACGGCACAGAGCATCGCTCCAGCGCCCAGCTTGCGTGACATCATGCTTCCCCTCCTCCACCCGAGACCATTTACACAAATCGCAGACGGCCCCGGAACATGCCGTCGGACGATTCGTTCCTGCAGTGACAACCCGGCACTCGAGGCCGGCCACAGAAGGCCGGCTCACCTGCGCCCTGGAAGCGGTTCCCAGCCTGGGGCATGGGAATGAGTTACGTGATTACGGGCGGACGAGGATGCCTCTCGGATCCTGGTCTGACGCGGAATCGAGGCCGACAGGAGCGGCCGGCGTCCGGCAGTCGCTCTTGAATCGGCCTTGAGCCCCGGTGAAGCGCCGTCGACGCGGCAATGGGCCGGCGTTGCGTACGGGGGAAAGGTCGTCTGGACAATGGATTCTGAAGCCGAAGAGCCCCTGATGCAAGCGTTTTCGGCCGGGCGGCGGGGCCTGCAGCGGCCGACACAGGGGACTCCGACCCCGCAGCCCGGCTGCGCGGTCCCTCAGGTGGACCCGCACCCGTCTGATCGCCAACAATCTCTGTGCATGCCCTCGACCCCTCTCGCAGAGCTCCCGACAGCCGATCTTCAGGATTTTGAGCAGGCAGTGCGTCTGCGTTACGACTCATTTGCAACCCGCGGATTGAAGCTGGACCTGACGCGCGGCAAGCCCGCGTCCGCCCAGCTCGATCTGTCGAACGCGCTGCTCACGCTCCCCGGACGTGACGGCTACCTGGCCGCCGACGGCACGGACACCCGCAACTACGGCCTGCTCCAGGGGCTGCCAGAGTTGCGAGCCCTGCTCGCCCCGCTCTTCGGCGTCACCCCGGATCAGACGATCCTCGGGGACAACTCCAGCCTCGGCCTGATGCACGACGCCATCGTCTATGCCCTGCTGAAGGGGACGTGCGACAGCACCGACCCCTGGTCCGATGAGGATCGGATTGCCTTTCTCTGCCCGGTGCCCGGGTACGACAGGCACTTCGCCATCTGCGAGGATTTCGGCATCGAGATGATTGCGGTGCCGTTGACCGACGAGGGCCCGGACATGGACTTCGTCGAGCGCCTGGTGGCGGCGGATCCCGCCGTGAGGGGCATGTGGTGCATCCCGAAGTACAACAACCCGACGGGAACCGTCTACTCGGACGCCACCGTCGGGCGCCTGGCGGCAATGCGGACGGCGGCGCCTGATTTCCGCCTGTTCTGGGACGACGCCTATGCGGTGCACCACCTGACCGAACAGCGCATCCAGATCGCCAGCATCGTCCAGGCCTGCGCGAAGAGCGGAAACGCCAACAGGCCGTTCGTCTTCGGATCGACATCGAAGATCACGTATGCGGGAGCCGGCGTGTCGCTCTTTGCATCGTCGGCCGACAACGTGCGCTGGTATCTCGGACGCATGGGCAAGCGGACGATCGGGGGGGACAAGGTCAACCAGCTGCGCCACGTCCGGTCCCTCGGCAGCACCGAGGGGCTGCTCGAGAGGATGGACCGGCACCGCGAGATCCTCGCGCCGAAGTTCGCGACGGTGGTGGACGTGTTCGCGCGTGAGCTGGCGGGGACCGGGGTGGCCACCTGGACCGAGCCGAAGGGAGGCTTCTTCATCAGCCTGGACGTGCTCGACGGATGCGCGCGGCAGGTGGTGGCACTGGCGCGAGAGGCGGGGGTGGAACTGACGCCCGCAGGATCGACCTACCCTCACCGCCAGGATCCACACGACCGGAACATCCGCATCGCGCCGACCGTGCCGGATCTCGCCACGGTGGGGCCGGCGGCCGAAGGCGTGGCGCTCAGCGTCCTGCTCGCGACGACCGGCGCGCTGCTGGAGCGTCGCGCGGGAGCAGGCGCGTAGGCTCCCCGTGATCACCCTTGTCGCCGTGCTGATGGCCTTGCGGCTGGCGGCCCGGCTCGTGCTGGCCGCACTGAACCGCGCCGAGGTGCGGCGGTACGCGGACGCACCCCCGCCGGCCGTCTCCGCGATCATGGACGGGGAGACCTACCGCAGGTCCGTTGCATACACCCTCGCGAAATCCCGGTTCGGCATGGGGGTCGAGATCTTCGACACGGCCGTGCTCGCGCTGGCCCTGTTCTCGGGGGTCCTGCCGGCCCTCTTCGAGCTGGTGCTGGCGTGGGGGAGCGCTGGGGCGACGTGGACCCGCGCGCTCTTCATCCTCCTTGCGGGCGTGCTGCTCTCGCTGCCCTCCCTTCCCGTGGAATGGTGGGAGCAATTCAGGCTGGAGGAGAAATTCGGCTTCAACAAGAGCACGCTGAAGCTGTGGATCACCGATCAGATCAAAGGCCTGCTCCTGACGTTCGCCATCGGACTTCCGCTGCTGTGGGTCCTGCTGTCCCTCGTGAAATGGACCGGCGGCACGTGGTGGCTGTGGGGATTCGCGCTCGTCTTCACCTTCCAGATCGTGATGCTCGTGCTCTACCCCAGGCTGATCGTGCCGCTGTTCAATACGCTGACCCCGCTGCCGGAGGGTGAGCTGCGCAACAGGCTGCTGTCGCTCGCAGACCGTACCGGCTTCCGTGCCAGCACCATCGAGGTGATCGACGGCTCGAAGCGGTCCGGCCACTCGAACGCCTACTTCACCGGCTTCGGCCGGTTCCGCCGGATCGTCCTCTTCGATACGCTTGTCGCGCAATTGACGCCTGAAGAGCTCGAGGCGGTGCTCGCGCACGAGATCGGCCACTATCGCTGCGGCCACGTTCCACGGATGATCGCGCTCTCGGCAGGGATGCTGCTCGGGCTCTTCGCGGCGGTCGCCTGGCTTGCGCGCAGCCCATGGTTCAACGGGGCCTTCGGCTTCCCGCCGGGCGAGCTCGCTCCATCCTTCCTGCTGGTGGGGCTGCTGGGCGGCCTCGTGACTTTCTGGTTCTCGCCGATCCTGAACGCGCTCTCCCGCAGGTACGAATACCAGGCGGACGCGTTCGCGCGAAAGGCGATG
>JACCXG010000518.1 GCA_013697225.1 Acidobacteriota bacterium | reverse complement strand
CTGCTCGTGATCCCCACGATCTACGAGATCCTGGCCGACTGGCGTGACGGACTGATGGCGCGGGTACGCGGCGCGGGCACCGTGCCGCACCGCGAGCCGCCGCCCCTTCCTGCGCCAGCCCAGCGATCCTCTTCCTGATATAGAGTGGCTGGGTGGCCACACTCAGGGACCTGCTCCGCGGTGCGACACACCTGCTGGCGCCGCTGACGGCCAACTGCCGGGTCTTCCACGAGAACTGGGAGCGCGCGGCAGACCTCCCCTCTCCAGGCGGGCGGTGGGCAGGGGAGTGGCGAAGCCTCTCGACCGGCCACAGCGGTCCGCTACGATGCGTGCTGGAGGTGGAGAACGATCGGCTCTGGCGCCTGACGTTCCACGCCGGCTACGCCCGGATCTTCCGCGCGTGCTATTGCATCTCCATGACGGTCGCACGCGTGGAGGATCGCTGGACGTTCAGAGGACGCTCCGACCTCGGCCGCCTGGCCGGCGGCGTCTACGAGCACGAGGGAGAAGCCACCAGCGAGCGCTTCCACTCCCGCTATCGCTGCTCCGCCGAGCACGGCGAGTTCAACATGATGCGGCAGGGAGTTTGATCAACGCCCAACTGCCAACTCCCAACTCCCAATCTCCAAGTCCCATCGGGCGTTGGCAGTTGGGAGTTGACCAAGCTCACCTGAAAAGCGGACGCCCGTTCGGCATGCCGGGCCATGGAATCGACGCGAGGATGGCAATCATCGCCAGGATCAGAAAGACGGCCGCGACCCGGTGCTTCCGCGTCGGATCGGACACAGCCTTGACCCGCGCGCGTCCGCGGTGTGCGAGAAACACGCCCACCACCATCCCGAACACGTGTTCCACGGCCCAGTAGCGCATCGAGGAGACCTGCATCACACTCCCGAAGTCAGCCAGCGCGGCCTGCGTGATCGGGCTGAGCACGAAGTACAGGACGAGCCCCAGCAACAGCTGCACGTCGAGCACGATGATGAAGAAGAGTCCGAGGCGATCGTCGAGCGGGAGCCACGGGCGTCGCCCGGCTCCGGCCGCGAGAGCCCGGACGATTGCGATGAGGCCGATCAGAACGACAGCCCACCGAAGCCAGGAATGCAGCGCCAGCACGGTCGTATACATGCGGTGACATTGTAATGGAGTGCAGGGGGCACCCCCGGGCGGTAGAACCTGTGCGGTGTTCCTCCGGGGCTCAGGGTGCAGGAATGGCGCGCCGCGCCCGCACCGTGGTCCCCTTCCTGAGCACCCGGACATCGAGCTCACGAAGCTCGGCGCTCCTGTGTACCGCAGGGTTCGACACGCCAATCAGGTAGTAGCTTCCGGCCTCCTGCCACACCCGCGCAGCAGCGCCGTGCAGGTCGTTCGTATTCAGGAAGGCGTGGCCACCGGTCTCGCGCGCGAAGCCGTTGCGTCCGCCGGTGAACCCGGGCCTCATCCCGAGACCCGCCGGGTCGACGATGTAGAGGCTGACGTGGGCCGCGGCCGTCGCGCGCATCGCCTCCAGCCACTCCGATCGCAGGTCGCGCAGCCCCGGGGGTGGCAACGGCGTATCGAACATCCAGCCAGCACCCAGCGCCACGAGAGCCTTTCGTCCGGGCGCCTCTTCGGCAAGTGCGCGCGAAAGCCGGGCAACGGTCTGCAGCACGTGTGCGCCGGCATCTTCGATTCGGAATGGCAGCCCCTGCACGGAGTACGACGAGATGGCCTGGAGCAGCCGCGCTCGCTCGTCGGTCAGGGCTGTCGGGCTGCCATGCAGCGGGACGATCGCCATCCGATCCCCGGGCCCCATCTCGTTGACGAACGCGCGGGCCGTTTCCTTCACCCGAAGCGCCGAGGCCGGGTCGATGGCGCGGTCATCGAGCAGGAGCACCACCGTTCGCCCGCGAGCCTCGGGGGTCACGGCGGACACCTCCAGAATCGGAATCCTGTAGCTTCCGATCCAGACCTCCAGCTCGCCCGGCCTGATGTCCAGCAGCGGCACCCCCTGCCGGTCCAGGACAACGGCGTCGATCCACAGGTCGGCCGGCTTTCCAGGTGCTTCGGTGGCGCGCGGCGGCTGTTGAGAGAGGGCGACCACACCGAGCAGGAGCATGATGGGAAGTGACACTTCTTTCCTCCCGGGTGGCATGCTCCCGGAGCACCGCCACCCACGACAACAGCCTACCGCGGAGTGCAGTACCAGACGAGCCCGGCAACGATCCAGCCGGCGAATGCATCCGCGGCATAGTGATACCGTCCAAGGACGGCGCCGGCGGAGACGAGCGCGGCGCTCACCCACACCGCCAGCACGGCCGGCCCCGCAGCGTCGGACACGAGGAGCGCCGCGGCAAGCGCTTCTGCGGCATGCCCGCTGGGAAACGTGTTCACCTGGATGCTTCCCCTGCGGAGCACGTGCAGGTTGAGCCCGCGAACCGCGGATGTCCACGGGTTCGTGCGCACGAACGCGCGGGGCGGGCGGGTCTGCACCCACGGCAGGAATCCGAAGCAGACGAAATCAGTCACGAGGACCACACTCCAGAACCAGTCGGGATCCGGGCTTGGGCTGCCCAGCAGGTGAATGGCAAGGGAGAGCGGAATGAGCGGGTACACACCCAGATACGCAAGCTCGAGCAGCTCGGCGAGCGGTCGCGGGAGGCGGGCCGCACGCGCGTCCACCTGAAGCCGCCGATCGACATCCGAGAGCGCCCGCTCGATCGCCGGCATCGGGGCGACGAACAACAGCCCGCTCGCCCAGTACGCCAGCAGCAGCAGGATTGGCGGAAACACCCACTCGTGGACGAGCACCTGGTGCGGCAGCACGTGCAGGAACAACACAACCGCAATGCCGAGAACCGATACGGCAGCCGCCGAAAACCGGCGAGCACGGCTGAGGCCGGGCACGAGCACGGCGCAGGCCGCGACATAAAGAAAAAAGACACCCCCGGCCGCAACCCAGAGGCGCATCTCACTCGCGCTCCGCGGTCAGCCCGGCGATGAAGAGGTCCACCGCTTTCCAGTAGGCGCCGGGGTCCACGACGTGCAGGTCGTTGTGATCCGCGCCGGGGATGCTGACAAAGGTCTTCCTGCCCGTCGGGGCATTCGCAAAGACCTCCCGCCCGGCCGGGAAGGGGACGATGGTGTCGATTTCGCCGTGGATGACGAGCAGCGGACCTTCGTAGTCCTGCAGGAATCGGGAGGTGGGAAACCGGTAGGAGGAGAGGAAACTCAACGCCCACAGAACCGGGTTCGCCCGCAGCACCGCCCGCATGTGGGGCATGGGGCTCTCGAGCACCAGCGCGTCAGGCCGTGCAGTCGAAATGCTGGAGGCGGCAACCGGGCTGCCCAGAGATCGTCCCCAGTAGATCACCGGGGTTCCCTCGCGCTTGAAGCGGCGGGTAAACTCTCCCACTGCCGCCTCGGCATCCCGGTAAATCCCACGCTCGCTCGGCCTGCCCGTGCTGGCGCCGTACCCGCGATAGTCCACCGCCAGCACGCTGAGCCCCTGAAGGCGGAGCCCGACGATCACCTCGAGCCACAGCGACAGGTTCCCGCCGTTGCCGTGCCAGAAGATCACCTGTGCCCGTGGCGCAGGGTGCTCGAGCCACCAGGCGTGCAATGTCTCCCCGTCTCTCGTCGCGATGGATACGTCCGTGTAGGGGAGCCCCGCGGCCTCGGGTGTCGCCTGAATCCCGCGAATCGGGAAGAATGCCATCCGCGGCTCCAGCCACAGCACGAGCAGCTTGAGGCCGACAATCAGGACAACGGTGGTGATGAGGGTTGGTGAGGGCATCCGGGCCACTGAGAGATCGTCGCAGGCTTGCTGCGATAAGGGAAGCGTACCGGTGCTGCACTACAATGCCGTCCAGCCCGTGCAGAACGCGAACGTCAGCCGGACCCTGGAGAAGACCTCATGAGCGAAGCCGCACCGCCGCCCGTCGGGACCATCGTCTGGCGGGACCTCACCGTTGAGAATGCCGAGGCAGTACGTGAGTTCTACCAGAAAGTCGTCGGCTGGGAGGCGTCCCCGGTGGACCAGGGAGGCTACAGCGACTTCAACATGATGGCGCCCGGGTCAGACGAGGCCGTCGCCGGCGTGTGTCATGCGCGCGGGGCGAATGCGAGCCTCCCGGCACAGTGGCTCATCTACATCATCGTCGAGGACGTGGAATTCAGCGCCGCCGAGTGCGTGCGGCTCGGCGGAGAGGTCGTCGCGGGACCCCGTCTGATGAATGGCGCCAGGTTCGCGGTGATCAAGGATCCCGCGGGTGCGGTCTGCGCCCTCTTCCAGCCTCCGCGCGCGGCGTGATCCGGCTCGTCGTCTTCGACCTCGACGGAACCCTGATCGACTCGCGGCGTGATCTCGCCGACGCCACCAATGCGGTCGTACTCGCCTACGGCGGCAAGCGGCTGGGGCAGGAGGAGGTGACGGCCATGGTTGGCGAGGGAGCCGCGGTGCTCGTCCGGCGCGCCCTCGCGGCAGCGGGGCTCGACGTCCCGCCCGGGGAGGCGCTGGAGCGGTTCCTCGAGGAGTACGACACGCGGCTCACGACCTACACCCGGCCGTACGCCGGAGTGCACGAACTGCTGGCGGCGCTCCGCGCGAGGGGCCTCGCGCTCGCCGTGCTGACGAACAAGCCTCAGCGCCCCACGACCGAGATCCTGGACCGGCTCGGCCTCGCCCATGCGTTCTCCTGCGTCGTCGGCGGCGACACGGCTGCGGGGCGGAAACCGGACCCCGCCGGCCTGCTGCAGATTGTCGCCGGAGCCAGTGTGTCGCCCGGGGAGACCGTGCTCGTCGGGGACTCACCGGTGGACCTCGAGACCGCCCGGCGCGCCGGCACCGGCGTCTGTCTGGCCCGTTACGGGTTCGGATACCGCTTCACCGCCGATGCCTTTCACGGAAACGAGCTATTCATCGACGCCCCCTCCGAGCTGCCCTCGCGCCTGGGGATCGGCAGTGGTGTCGAATCGCAGCGTAGCGAGGCGCCGCCTTGCTGAGGCCCGGGCGGGCAAGGCTTCTAGTGTCCTGACCGCGTGGTTCGCGCAATAAGTGGCGCGGCGGGCGCGCCGTGGAGATCGAGCGTGCGCTGGGCGAATCGAGCAATGCTCGCCAGGATCTCATCGGCGGACTTGGTCCAGACGAAGGGTTTCGGATTCGCATGATGCGCGTCGATGAACTCGCGAATGGCCGCTTCAAGCTGGGCGACACTGCGATGCGCGCCCCGGCGCAGCTGCTTGTTCGTCAACTCGGCGAACCAGCGTTCGACGAGATTCAGCCACGACCCATAGGTCGGGGTGAAATGCACGTGGAAGCGTGGCCGCTTGAGCAGCCAGTTTCTAATCAGCGGCGTTTTGTGAGTGCCGTAGTTGTCCATGACTATGGACGTCCAGTTCCTTGGGCACCTGGGCGTCAATCGCGTCGAGAAACTGCCGAAACTCGGTCGAC
>JACCXG010000492.1 GCA_013697225.1 Acidobacteriota bacterium | reverse complement strand
AATCGGCCGCACGCTCTTCGGGCGGACGGCCGGGCTCGTCTCCGCGTTCTTCCTTGCGCTGGCCTTCCTGCACGTGCGGGATTCACACTACGGCACGACTGACGTGCCGATGACCTTCTTCGTCATGGCGGCAACGCTGGCGCTCGTCCGCATGTACCGGACACGGGCGCCATCCGATGCCTGGCTGGCGGGGGTGCTCGCCGGCTGCGCCTCCGCGACGAAGTACAACGCCGTGCTGCTGGTCCTGCCGATGATGGTCGTCGAAGGGGTGCACGCCTGGACCCACCGCGGCGATCTGAAGGGAGCGCTTCGCGAGACACATGTGTTCAGGTGGGGCCTCGGATTCACACTGCTCTTCGTCGGGACGAATCCCTATCTCTTCCTCGACTACCAGAGCGCGCTTCGGGATCTGCACATGCTCCAGCAGTCGACGATGGCGGGCATGACACCACAGGAGCTGCTGGGGCGAGGGTGGTGGTACCACCTGCCGTTCTCCCTCCGGTATGGAGTTGGAGCCCCCTTGCTGGGAGCAGGAGTCTGTGGCCTGGCCTGGATGGCCTATCGCGCGCCGGTTCCTGCGCTGGTGCTCGGATCGTTCCCCGTCGCGTACTACCTGGCTGTCGGCGCCGGCTACAACGTGTTCGTCCGGTACATGATGCCGGTCGTGCCGTTCGTCTGTGTCTTTGCCGGCTATGGTGTGGCGGAGCTGGTCGCGCGGCTGCCGCGAACCGTCCCGCGCGGCCTGGCCGCCGCAGCGTTGAGCCTGCTGATCGTCGCACCGTCAGCCCACAGCGTCGTTCGCTTCAACACCATCCTCGCCGCGGAGGACAGCCGGCTCGTCGCCGGGCGGTGGATGCACGAGAATGTTCCCGCAGGCAGCACGATCTGCATGGCGGGGAACTACGGCCACCTGCAGCTCGAACGTGCCCCGGCGCCCCCGAAATACCAGTACGTCCAGTACGACAGGCGCGCCGAGCGCTTCGTGGTCCGCGGACAACCGGTCGCGGAGATGCCTGAGTGGGTGGTCGTCCAGCGCTCGCCGCTACCCTACAGTGACTTGTCCCCGGTGCTCCAGCGTGTGCTGGACACTGAGTACATGCTCGCCCACACCGTCCGAGCCGGGGCGCTGTTTCAGCGTGGAAACGTGTATGACGTCCAGGATGCGTTCTACGCGCCGTACGGCGGCTTTCGCGGCGTCGAGCGCGCCGGCCCGAACCTCGAGATCTACGCCCGCCGGCAGTAATGGAGCCGCTGAACCCGCCAGCGACCCCTGGCTGCTGGTCGCCGGCAGTGAGCGCCTCGTCCCGGCGGAAGCTCCACATGAGGAGCGGAGCAACTGGCAACCGGGGGGCGGGTGGGCAACTCCCAATTCCCAAGCGCCCAACTCCCAAGCGGCCACTTGCAACCGGCACCCGGCTCCCACCGGCAACTGGAAGCTGGCACCTGGCACCTGGCACCTGGAAGCTGGAAGCGGGAAGCGGGAAGCGGGTAGCTGCCTACAGTCCACCCGCCCGCTCGGCATCCGTGAACGTGCCGGACAGGACCAGGAGCGGCAGGGGCCGCGGCTGGATCCGGCCGCCAGCCGGAAGCGTTCTCCGCTCCAGGACCGCACCCGTCAACGGATGGAGCACCTCCACGATCATGGGCCGGCGCGCCTCGAGGGTGATCTCGTTGATTGTGCCGGCGGCAGCCGCAAAGAAGCGGTCTCCTTTCACCGACGCAAAGACTTCCGCCGGTCCGTCGCCGGAGAGATCCGTGCGCACCGCATCCCGGCGCGTGCCCGAGAACACCACGAACGGGTGTCCCGGTGTGTCGTGGCGATGGCGCGTCCAGTTGGGGAGATCCGAGGGAAGGTAGCCTTTCATGGCCGCAAGTCCCGCGAGAATTGCCCCCGCGTCCGGCATGCTGGTCAGCGGCTCGCGGCCGAAGACGCCAGCATCGGTGTGCAGCACATAGAGCCCGACCCCTGACAAGTACGACACGATGGCTGCGGCTACGATCCTGAACGGATCGGAATCGCTCGCCACGGAGCTTCGCGGGCCAATCGGTTCGTTGCTGGAAA
>JACCXG010000475.1 GCA_013697225.1 Acidobacteriota bacterium | reverse complement strand
GCTGCCGTTCGTCGAGGCTCGCGCCGTCCCACCATTCCGCGACCGTATCGGTGTCGTGGGTACCGGTAATCGCAACAGAGGCCGCCGGGTAATCGGCAGGACGCCTGAACGGCTGTCCTTCCTGTTTCCATTCCCGTTCCCACCGGAGGACCTTCAGCCCCGGGAGCCCCAGCCGGTCGAGCGACTCGCGCACGAAGTCCGGTACCGTTCCGAGGTCCTCGGCGATGATCCGAGCGCCGGTCTCCTGGAAGGACCGCATCAGGTGCTCACCCTGCAACAACTGCGAGGGCTCATCCGGCGGCGTGAACGAGGCGCGCCCGTCGCGTTGCCGCACGTAGGTCCGGTAGAAGCCGACGAGATGATCGATCCGGAATCCGTCGTACAGAGCTGCAGAGCGCCGGGCGCGCTGCTGAAGCCATTCGTACCCTCCGGGCGCCATCACGTCCCAGCGATACGGCGGCAGCCCCCAGTCCTGGCCAGTCTCCGACGTGGCATCCGGAGGCACGCCGACCGATGCGTCGACATCGAACTCGTGCTGGCGCGCCCACACATCGGCGCTATGGCCGCTGACCATGAACGGGAAGTCGCCGAACAGACCAACGCGGCCGCAGTCCCGCCGGGCACGCACCCACTGCTCATCGGCGAGCCACTGCAGGTACTGGTAGAACAGCATCCGCGCGGCAAGCCGCTGTCGGGCGGCGTCGAGGGCAGCAGGCTCGCGATCCCTCAACCCCGGATCCCAATCGCGCCAGTAGCGCCCCCCGTGCTCGTCGTGCAAGGCACGGAAGAGGACGTAATCGTCCAGCCACCAGCCCTCCCGCTCCACGAACGCCGCAAAGGCCCGCTCCCGATCCGACCCGCTGCCGCGGTGACGCTCGCGGAACACGGCAAACGACGCATGGAGCGCGACGGCCTTGACGGCGCGCACGGCGCGGAAGTCGACGCTCGCGGAGTCGCGCGCGCGCGCCAGCACGTCCCGGTCTGCGGCACCAAGGCCTCCCTCCCCGCCGCTGTCGGCAAACTCCGGCACGTCACCCGGCGCGATGAAGACGGGGTCGAGCGCCATGGCGCTCAGTGCCGAGTAGGGGGAGTTCTGCCCTTCCTCCATCTCGTTGACGGGCAGGAGCTGCACGAAATCCAGCCCCGCTTCCCCGGCCCAGCCCGCGAATCGAGGCAGGTCCGGAATCTCCCCCACACCCCAGCTTCCGCCTGAGGGGATGGAGAAGAGGGGCACGAGCACTCCGGTATGCCGTCCACGATGAAACCCACGCTGCTCAGGCATCGACACGCTCCAGCACCCGATGTACCCCTTCCCTGAACACGTCCGGCTCGGGAAGCAGGCTGATCACCAGGTACGCCTCCTGTGGAAAATCAAAGAAGAAGCCCGGGTGCACGAGCACGGCGTCCTCTTCAAGGAGCTGCAGCACGATTTCCTCCTCCGACGCACGAGCCGGGATCCGCATCACGCCCGACCAGCCGCCGTCGGCATGCAGAACGTTCACGGAGGGATATTCACCGGCGAGGGACCCCAGCCGGTGATAGTTTTCCCGCACACGGCTGTGCACCAGCTCCCGCGTCCGGGCGCCACTGGCAATGAGGGCTGAGGCTGCCAGCTGCACTGGTGTGGATACCGACAGGTACGTGTCGCACAGGAGCTCGAGCCGTTCGACTGCCGCGCTCACCAGATGGGCCGGCCCCTCGACGGCAATCCATCCGAGCTTGACCTGCGGCAGCGCGACAGACTTCGACAGCCCTCCGAGCCGGAAGGTCAGTGCCGCCCGAGCGGGGCCGGAGCCGGTATTCCGGATCGGCCTTCCCTCCTCATCGAGGGGGTAGTCGGCAAACACCTCGTCGAGGATCAGCGCGGCTTCCCGCGACGCGCACCGCCCGTCTATGTCGTCCAGCTCGCCCGTGGTGAGGATCGAGCCGGTGGGGTTGTTCGGACTGACGGCAAGCAGCGCCCGTGTTTCCTGTGTCCACTGACGGTCCACGCTCTGAAGGTCCATGTACCACCGCCCGTGGTAGTCGAGCGCGTAGCTCCCCGTCCGGACCCCGTCGAGCGCCGTCAGATGCTCGAAGAGCGGGTAGCTCGGCGCAGGGATGAGCACGGACTCCGCGCAGGGATTGCAGAGGAGCTTGAACAGCAACGAGTACGCCTCGCTGGTGCTCGAGGTCACTGCGATGTGCTCCGGCGGAATCTCCACGCCGCGGCGCGCGTAGTCGGCGGCAATGGCCTCTCTCGCCGCAGGAAGACCAAGGGGCTGCGGCTCATATATGGCGGCCCCGGGGGCTGAGAGCGCCAGGAGCCATCCCTCCGGATAGGTGATTCCCGCCCGCGTCGGATTGCTCAGCGTGAGATCGAGGAACGCCCGTCCCTCACGCCGCGCGCGGGAGACCGCACGCGACAGGGCGTTGGCCTGCAGGGCGGCGGGCAGGCGTGACGAGAACATACGCTTGATAGACTATAGCCACCGGAGCAGGAGCCCGGACATTCATGCCTCTTGCCATCAGCCTGGACGAACTGCTGCGGTATACCGGCGCCGAGCGCACCAGATGGCGCCGCTGGTTCGAGTCCCACCCGGAGGCCATCGACGCACCTGTTCAACTCGGGGGACGCTTTCCCACCGTCGGCAAGCTCATCGATCACATCTTTCTCGTCGAGCGCCGGCATCTCCAGCGCCTCGCCGGGGTTCCCCTCGCCGAGGCGACCGGCCTCACGGGCAGCAACGCGCCACCGCTGTTCGACTACGGCTCCTCGGTGCGCCGCGAGCTCGAGGCGCTGGCGGGTGAGCTCGACCCGGATGTGGCCGAGGAGCTCAGGACCCTGCACGTGCGGGATCGGGATTGGTTCGTGACCACGCGCAAGCTGCTGTTCCACATCCTTCTCCACGACATCCGGCACTGGGCGCAGATCGCGCTTGCGGTGCGGCTTGCGGGCTTCGACCCGCCTGGGGATCACGACCTGTTCTTCAGCTCAGCACTCAGGTAAGGCCGATGATCGAGCCGCTGGCCCGCTTCGGCTTCGCATCGAAAGCCTTCGTGTACCTTGTGGTCGGCGTGCTCGCCGCATCGGCTGCGCTCAAGAAGGGAGGGGCGATCACCGACACGAGCGGCGCCCTCAAGGCGATCCTGTCGCAGCCGCTCGGCAACACCATCCTTTTCCTGCTCGCGGCAGGCCTTTGCGGGTATGCACTCTGGCGGGTGCTGGACGCGCTGTTCGATCCGGATCGGCATGGCACCGATCCCAAAGGGCTCGCCGTTCGCATCGGCAGCCTCATCCGGGCCGTCGTCTACGGCGCACTCGGCCTCGAGTCCCTTCGTCTGGCCCGCGGCCTCCGGGGCTCCAGCGGTGACGATACGAAGATGTGGATCGCGCGCGTCATGGATCTGCCGCTCGGTGACTGGATCGTCGCCCTCACCGGTGCCGTCATCGTCATCTACGCTGTTTCAGAAGTGGCCTCGGCGATCAGGCCCAGAAAGGGAGCCGATATGGACGTCTCGTTGCTCCCGCGTGAGGCACGGGGCCCGCTGCTCGCGATCAGCCGGTTCGGCGTGGCCGCACGGGCGGTCATCCTCTCGGTGGCCGGCGTATTCCTCGTTCGCGCCGGCATCCGCTCGGACCCGTCGGAAGCGCACAACACCCGGGAGTCGATGCTCGAGCTGGCAGGCGCGTTCCAGGGACGCTGGCTGCTGCTGGCAATCGCGCTGGGGCTCCTCGCGTACGCGGTGGACCAGGCGCTCCAGGCGCGGTGCAGACGCATCAGATCCCCCATCGGCTGACCCGCGCCCCGAGGAGGCTTCGTGCGACGCGTCAATTCCCTCGGCCGCTCTCTGCGCCTCACGCTCGGCTGTGGGCTCATCACGCTGTTTCTCTGCAGTCCAGCATTGCGGGGAGCCCAGCCAGCGGCCCCGTTCGTTCCGGTGGGCGTCCGCTACAAGGCCGGTGCGGACCGCGCGGAACAGCATCAGGCCTTCCTGGAAATGAACCGCCTGCGGTTCACCATCGTGGAGTTTGCCGGGACCGGGGAACCTCCGGCTAGCCGTGAGATCGCAAGGCTCGATCGGCTGCTGGCGGGTGCCACGGACGAACGCGTGCCGCTCGACGGTCTGCATTCGATAGTGGTGTCAGATCTGACGGGGGGCTCCGAGGTCTGGCAGGCTGCCTGGAGCGCAATCGCGCAAGGCCATCGCGGCGTCGTCTTCGAGGACTGGGCCTCGCTGAGTGGCAACGCGGACGCGCGCTCGGCAGCCGCGGAGTTCGCCGGGCACATGTCGAGGAACGCCGCACTCTACGCTCCGCTGCGGCCGCGGGAAGCGCCCGGCCGGCCAGACGTCACCATTGCCGGTGGGAACTCCCACCTCGAGGTGGCATTCCTCGAGTCCACAGAGGCGCTCGTGATGATCGTGCTGAACACGCACACCACCGAGCCGCAGTCGGCGACGCTGACCTTCGCCCC
>JACCXG010000439.1 GCA_013697225.1 Acidobacteriota bacterium | reverse complement strand
AGCTTCTGGAGCCGATCCTGAGACGCCGTGTCCGTTTCCTTACGGAGCGCTTCGCGCTCGATTTCGAGCTGCATGATGCGGCGCCGCACTTCATCGAGCTCCGCCGGCATCGAATCGATCTCCGTGCGCAGCCGCGCGGCGGCTTCGTCGATGAGGTCGATGGCCTTGTCGGGCAGGAACCGGTCGGTGATGTAGCGGTTCGAGAGGATGGCCGCCGCCACCAGCGCGGCATCCTTGAACGTCACTCCGTGGTGAATCTCGTATCGCTCCCGCAGGCCCCTGAGGATGCTGATCGTGTCCTCGACGGTGGGCTGATCGACCTGCACCGGCTGGAAGCGCCGCTCCAGGGCGGCATCCTTCTCGATGTGCTTCCGGTACTCGTCGAGCGTGGTTGCGCCAACCGTGTGCAGCTCGCCACGGGCCAGCATGGGCTTCAGCATGTTGGAGGCGTCCATCGCACCTTCAGCCGCTCCGGCCCCCACGACCGTGTGGAGCTCGTCGATGAAGAGGATCACCTGACCGGCGGAATCCGCGACCTCCTTGAGAACGGCCTTCAGCCGCTCCTCGAACTCTCCCCGGTACTTGGCGCCGGCCACCAGCGCGCCCATGTCGAGCGCCACAATCTTCTTGTTCTTCAGCCCTTCAGGCACGTCCTGCCGCACGATGCGCTGGGCGAGCCCCTCGACAACGGCAGTCTTGCCGACGCCCGGCTCTCCGATGAGCACCGGGTTGTTCTTCGTGCGTCGCGAGAGCACCTGAATCACGCGCCTGATTTCGTCGTCGCGGCCGATGACCGGATCGAGCTTGCCTTTCCGGGCCAGCTCCGTCAGGTCACGCCCGTACCGCTCGAGCGCCTGGTAGGTGGCCTCGGGGTTCTGGCTTGTCACGCGCTGGGACCCCCGGACCGAAGTCATCGCCTGGAGAATCGCATCCCGCGTGACGCCGTTCGCCTCGAGCACCCGTGCGGCGGTGGACCGGCGCCCTTCCGCTGCAATCGCCACGAAAAGGTGCTCCGTGCTGACGTAATCGTCCTTCAGGCGTTCCGCTTCCTGCTCCGCAGCATCCGTGACCTGCCGGAGCCGCGCGGAAAGCGCCACCTGCGAGCCGCCGTGCGCACGCGGCAGCCGTCCGAGCTCACCGCGGACCTCGGCGATCACGGCCGCTCCGTCAGCGCCCACCTTCTGGACAATCGCCGGCACGATCCCGTCGCGCTGCTCGAGCATCGTGAGCAGAAGGTGCTCCGGCACAATCTCCGGGTGCCCCTCGCGGTCGGCAAGCTGCTGGGCGGCGAGAATGGCTTCCTGTGCTTTTTCGGTGTACTTGTTGATGTTCATGATCTTTCACCGTCCGAGCGCCGCGTCATCCTGGCGCTCAACCAAAGGCGAGGTCAGGTTCCAACTCCCAATTCCCAACGCCCAAGGCCTCAGCTCTTCTCCAGCCCCTGCAGGGCCTCGTAGTGCTGCCGCTGTTCGCGCGTGAGCGCCCGCGGGAGCTGCACGTCGATGCTGGCGTACAGGTCTCCGCGGCCCTCAGGTTTGCCGACTTGCGACATCCCGTGGCCCTTGAGCCTGAACACCTGGCCGTTCTGCGTCCCCTCGGGAATCTTCAACCGGACGCTGCCCGCTACCGTCGGCACCTGCGCTTCACCACCGAGCACCGCCGTCGTGACGGGAACGGCCACCCGGGTATGGAGGTCGTCCCCCTTCCGCTCGAAGACCGGATGCGGCTTCACCTGCACTCGCAGATACAGATCGCCTGCGACACCGCCGTTCGCGCCCGAGCTCCCTTCCCCCGCCGCGCGAACCCGTGAGCCGTCTTTGACGCCCGCCGGGATCCGGACGTCCACGCTGCGCGTGTGGCCTGCTTCCTTGATCGAGATACGCCGGGTCGCACCGTGAAACGCCTCTTCCAGCGTCAACTCGACGGCATGTTCGATGTCGCGACCCTTCTGACTCCGCGGCGCGCGGGCACCGCGTGCGCGGCCGGCCTCACGTGCGCCGCCTGCGTCTCCCGCGAAGAAGGTGCGGAAGAAGTCCGAGAAGGGGTCCTCGTTGCCGAAGAGATCCTGCATCTCTTCCTGGCTCATGGTGCGATAGCCCCCCGGCCCGCCCATGTTGATCGTCCAGGCCCCCTGCTGCGGGCCATCACCAAACGGGCTGCCGCCGGGGAAGCCCTGACCATGCGCCTGCGCCTGCTCGTACATCCGCCAGTTGGCGCCAAGCTCGTCGTACTTGCGGCGCTTCTCGGGATCCGCGAGCACCTCGTGGGCCTCGTTGATCTCCTTGAACTTCGACTCCGCTGACTTGTCGCCCGGGTTGACGTCGGGGTGGAGCTTGCGGGCGAGCCTGCGGAACGCCGCCTTGATCTCCTTCTCAGTCGCTGTCTTGGCGACCCCGAGCGTCTGGTAATAGTCCTTGAATTCCATCTACAGGCCACAACGGAGCAGACCTGCCAGCTTCGAATGCTTACAGGTAACCCTCGCAATCCTTCCCACTCTTGGCACTCCTGCCATTCTTGGCATTCTTGGCAATCCTGGCACTCTTGGCACTTTTGGCAATTCTTTAGAGTCCGACCATTTCGCCGATGCGCTCGATCTCCTGCGCCATGCGGCGCCGTGCGTCGGGCCGGGACGCATCGCCGCGGACGAGCGGTCGAAGCCGCTGCACGGCCTCGGCGATCGACAGAAGCCGCTGCACGCCTGCCAGGTTGATGCCTGCCTCGTCCACCAGGTGCTTGATCAGCCGGAGCCGCTCGAGCTCATCGCTCGTGTAGACGCGCATGCTCCCTACAGTCCGCGTGGGGCTCACGAGCCCCAGGCGCTCGTACTTGCGCAGGGTCTGCGGATGCATGTCGAGCAGCCGCGCGGCCATGCTGATGAAATAGAGATCCGTCGGCATCCCCATTGTTTTTCTCGCGCGCTCCCTCTCGCACGGACGCCCCCGGAAGCCGAACCGGGGCTCAACCTGCGTCGATCCAAATATAGGGATTGATACGGCGTGTGTCAACTAGGCGGCGGCCCCGGCTGCACCCGCGACGACCGGCAGCGGACGCCCCCGCTCGTAGCGCTGGACCGTGCGCCAGACGACCTCTGCCATCGTCTCCAGGAAGGCCGGATGGTCGTTCACGCTGGCCGCACGTACCATCGTCATTCCGAGTTCCCGGCAGACGGAGGCAGCCTCCGTGTCGAGGTCGTACAGCACCTCGATGTGGTCGCAGACGAATCCGGCGGGGCAGAGCACCACGGTATCCGTCCCCCGCGCGTGCTCCTCGCGAAGGTAGTCGCAGATGTCCGGGCCGAGCCATGGATCTTCCGGACGTCCGCTCCGGCTCTGATATACGGTCGCCGACGGCAGGG
>JACCXG010000438.1 GCA_013697225.1 Acidobacteriota bacterium | reverse complement strand
CGCCTTGTGGCGGGGCACCATGCTGGCAAAGAGGGACCGGCTGAGCGCCTGCGTCCCCCCTTGTACCATCCCCACGAGCCCGGCCAGGATGAAGAAGTGCGTCGCCGTCGACATGAAATATCCCAGGACGCTGATGACCAGATACACCGAAAGTCCGGAAAAAATGGCGGTCTTCGCTCCTACGCGACCGGCCGCGATGCCAAAGAGAAACGCGCACGGGACACCAATGAACTGGGTCAGCAGCAGCGCGGAGATCATCGCCCCCTGTGGCAGCCCGATGCCCGTGCCATAGATCGTCGCCATCCGGATCATGGTCTGGATGCCGTCGTTGTAGAGCAGGAACGCCAGGAGCAGCACGAACGCCTGGCGGTACCGCCGGAGCTCTCTGAACGTCACCCCCAGGCGCCTGGCCCCTGCCAGCAAGGCATTCGCGCCGAGCTGTTCCCCCGGCCCGAGCTGCACGGCAGGTTCCGGAACACGACGGAACAGCGGAATGGAGAACACCACCCACCAAATCGCCACGCTGACGAACGTCAGCCGGGTGGCGGTTGCGGTGTCCGGAATCCCGAAGAGCGCGGGGCGCTGGATCATCAGCAGGTTGACCGCGAGGAGCGTCCCGCCGCCGAGATATCCGAGGGCGTAGCCCGCCGAGGAGACCCGGTCCAGTTCATCCTCCCGGACAAGATGCGGCAGCAGCGATTCGTAGAACACGATGCTGCCCGCCACCCCCACGTTCGCAATCCCGAACAGCACGAGCGCCAGGGACCAGTCCCCTTCGGTGATCCAGAACATCGCAGCGGTCGAGGAGGCGCCGAGCCCCAGGAACACCGCCAGCATCCGCTTCTTCAGGGCGGCGAAGTCCGCCACCGCCCCAAGGAGCGGAGCTACCACCGCGACGATGAAAATGGCAATCGCCGTCGCCCAGGCGTAACGTGACGTCGCATCGGCATCGGACTGACCGCCCGCCGCCACGGTGCGGTAGTAAATCGGGAAGACCGCGGCGACGATCGTCGTATAGAAGGCGGAGTTTGCCCAGTCGTACATCGCCCAGGCGCGAACGTCTCTGCGTCCGAGCCCAAGGCGGTCAAGGAGACCTCCGGAATGCCCGGCGCTCGCGGGGCTAGAAGAGGGAGCCATTCCGAACCAGTCGCAACAGTGTTGGCATGCTGGCCACTCTTCGCAACCTCAGTAGGTCTTCCGCGCGACCCACTCACGCAGGAGCGAATCCACGACGATGTAGCGCTCGGCCTCACGGGCGAGGATGTCTTCGCGAACGAGTGCTGCCAGGGAGGCCTGCACGGTCGACGCTCCGCTGAGACGATACCGCGCCCGGGTGTCCCCCGACAGCAGCTCTCGACCCTCCTGCAGCACCGCCGCCCGCAGGGCCGCGCGTTGTGCGAGGGTCAGCCGCTGCCAGGTGGCTTCGAACAATGATTGATGCTCGCCAAGGAGCCGCCGGAGGGTTTCGTGCAGGTCCTCGAGCCCTGCCGTCCGCCGGCCCTCCGCCCGCACATCGTCCCACAGCTCGTGCGCGAGCCGCTGCACATCGTACGGCAGGTTGCCTGCGAGCTCGACGATGGCGAGGCCGAGACCGGGAGAGGAGCGGATCCCCGTGCTCCGGAATCGCGCTTCGAGGAAGTCGGCGAAGCGGTCCGCCGGGATCCGGCCGAGACGCAGGACAGGGCCGGCCTTGTAGAACGGTCGGCTCCGGCCCAGCATCCGTTCCATCAGGGCAGGCTCGGAGCCGGAGAACACGTAGCCGACGTCCCGCTGATGCTGCACCGCCGCGCGCAGGGCGTGCTCGACGTTGCCGCCGTCGAATCCCGCAATGGCCTGGAACTCGTCGAGCGCTATCGCCATTTTTCGGCGCCGGCTCTGCGCAATCCGGCCGGGCAATGCGAAGACCTCCTCCGCGAGGCGGGATACATCGCGATCCGTGCGTGCTGCGGGGAAGGTGAGCGACACCTGCGATTTCCCTGCACCGGACTTGTCGATGCGCACCTCGGGGCCGACCGCCGAGAGGGCCTCCCGCAGCCATGAGACCGCACGGCCGGTCTGGCGCTCGGTGGAGGACAGCGCGCGCGCGTATCCCTCCAGGAACGCCACGTAGGAGCTGTAGCTGCTGACGGTGACGTCCACGACCAGCGCCCCTCCCCGCCCGGCGGCCCGGAGCGCCTGACGCACGAGCGACGACTTGCCGTAGCGCCGCGGAGAGATGAGGAACACTTTCTGGCCCGCGAGCAGGTCGCGCGTGAGCCGATCGAGCTCGTCCTCCCGGTTGACGAACGCCGATACGGGCACGACTTCGCCGTAGACGAAAGGATTGGTCATCCCGATGGGCTTGTTACGGTAACCCGCATAACGGTTACGCAGATTAGCGTAGCGGAGGGGCGCACCGCAAGAGAGAGGCGTCAGGCCGTCTCGTCCCCAGGAAACGTCACGCTTGCACGAGTTCCGGTCGGGGCATCACGCCTCGCTGCGTACCTCCTCTCTGACCGGTTGCCCATGTCGTGATT
>JACCXG010000410.1 GCA_013697225.1 Acidobacteriota bacterium | reverse complement strand
GATCCTCTCAGCTTCGTTGGAGTGGCCGTGTTCCTGATGGCCGTCTCTGCGACCGCCAGCTATCTGCCCGCACGGCGGGCGATGGCCGTCGATCCGATCGTGGCGATCAGAAACGACTGAGCCGGTGCGGGACGTGGGCAGGCTGTGTTGTCGTATTCTCTGAAGGTGCAGCTCCAACTGCCATTCCTGCGGGCCACCGCTCCCCCTGAGCCCATCGTCGACTTCGTCAGGCAGCGCCGGGCGAGGAAGTACATCCTCCGGGTGCGGCCGGACGGCTCGTTACGTGTGACGATCCCCCGCCATGGATCGCGTCGGGAGGCTGAAGCGTTTCTCGAGAAGCACCGCGCCTGGGCCGAGGCACAGCGCAGGCACGTAGCCGAGCGCCATGCGCCGGTCGAGTGGCAGGCGGGCGATACGATTCTACTGAGAGGGGAACCCGCGGTCATTCGGCTCGAGCGAAGCGGCGCGCGCACCTTGGTCGTTGTGGGAAACGGTTCGGCAATGGTGCCCGAGGGGGTGACGAACCTCCGGAGTGCCGCCGAGAAGGCGCTCAGGCAGATTGCGACAAGCGAGCTCATCCCCCGGCTGCACGCGCTTGCGGCGGCCCACGGGCTCACCGTGGCGCGGGCGGCGGTTCGGGGCCAGCAGTCGCGCTGGGGTTCGTGCTCCCGTGCCGGTGCCATCGCGCTGAACTTCCGGCTCATTCAAACCCCCCCGGCCATCAGTGACTACGTGCTGCTGCACGAGTTGATGCACCTGCGCGAGGGGAACCACTCCCGCCGCTTCTGGCGCCTCGTGGCGGACGTCTGCCCTGACTATCGCGAGGCAGAGCGCTGGTTGCGGGTGGAGGGGCGCGCGCTGTTCTGATGATGGAACTGCGCGGCACTCGATGCGTGGTGCGGCGTTGGCGGAAAGGAGACGCGGAGGCGCTCGTGCGGCAGGCCGACAACCTCTCGGTCGCACGTCACCTGCGGGACAGGTTTCCTCACCCTTACACCCCGGCGGATGCGAAGGCGTTCCTGTCCAGCGTCGGCGCCAACGGCCACGTACCTGAGAATCTCGCCATCGACGTGGACGGACAGGCGGCAGGAGGGGTCGGGTTCAGTCGCGGGCACGACGTGGAACGCTTTTCCGCCGAGGTCGGGTACTGGCTCGGGGAGCAGTATTGGGGCCGCGGGGTCGCCACCGAGGCGCTCCTGCTGGTGACCGGGTGGTTGTTCGAGCGCCACAACCTTCTGCGGCTCTTCGCCCTTCCGTTTGCCGACAACCTGGCATCGGCCCGAGTGCTGGAGAAGGCCGGCTACACGCGCGAAGCGCTGCTGCGCTCGAGCTGTGTGAAGTACGGCGTACCGAGGGACCAGCTGCTGTACGCACGCGTGAACGCAGGCTGGGAAGGAGTGCGGCGCGCGGACTTTCCGCAGGCGGACCGATTGACTCACGGGTGAGGGGTGACAGGCGGCGAGGGGTCACGCCGGCGACGTGACGATCACCGCGCGACAGGGCTTGCTGCTGGCGCGGCGGTACCCATGCGGCCGTGAGGCATCGAAGTAGGCGGAGTCCTGCACCTCCAATGTGAAACCCTCGAGCCCCACGGTGAGCTCGAGCGTCCCTTCGATCACGAACAGGAACTCGCCGCCCGGGTGCGCGTGCGTGGCGGGTTTCTTTCCTGGCTTCAACGGTTGAAAGTCAACGAGGTACGCGTTGGTGCGGCGTTCGACCGCTTCGTAGTCCAGCGACTCGAAGTAATACGATGGCTCGTTCGTGTCTCCTCCCTCCGGCAGGCGCATGCGTTCCTTGCGCCGGACGATGGC
The DNA here is from genome assembly GCA_013697225.1 of Acidobacteriota bacterium. Taxonomy (GTDB): domain Bacteria; phylum Acidobacteriota; class Vicinamibacteria; order Vicinamibacterales; family 2-12-FULL-66-21; genus JACCXG01. The sequence continues at coordinate 3,058 of JACCXG010000410.1, read as the reverse complement.
AACCAATCGCCGTTCGCGCCCGCCGCTGAAGAAGTACTCGAGGCCCACGCTGAAGACCAGTGCAATCCTGAGCAGGGTCGGAAGGGTGGGAAACAGCCGGCCCCGCTCGATCTTCGACAGCAGGGCAGGGGAGAGGCCGGAGTGGCGTCCCAGTTCCACGAGCCCCATCTTCTTCTTCAGTCTGAGCGTCCTGATCGTCTCGCCGATGCCGTACCGGCTGAGCCCTTCCTGCAGCGTCGTGGAGAGCACCGCTCCTCCTTGGCTTGTTTATCCACGGTCAAACACATTTTACTATAGCGCAATATCCCCTCCGGAGAAGAGTGGCCTCCGCCGGCGTGTGTCTCCGCCCGACGGCCGGGCGGCGGGCCGCCGGAGCGGAAGGGCGCTATCATTTCGTCATGTCCGCTGAGTATCTGATCAAGCAGTACGGGCTCGACCAGGGCGCGCTGGAGATTCAGTACATCGAGGAGTTCTTCCTTGATTTTCCCCGCAAGAAGACGGCAGCCGAAGTGGTTCAGCGCCTGTCCAGCCGCGATCATCAGATCCTGATGGCGGAAGCCGCCCTGCCGGAGGAGCCCGGCACCTTCGTTCCCGTGTCGTTCAAGGTGTCGCACGAGCTCCGCGGGGCAGAGACCGATCCGAAGCTTGCCGATCTGGTCGCCCAGCTCGAAGACTGCGTCGAGTTCGACGGGCGCCGGGTGCTCTATCAGTGGATCGGCGGCACCCGCAGCGACTGGCGAGGCCAGGGCCATTTCCGTGCGCTCACCGAGGAGCAGGAGGTCTGGGCGCTCGAGAACGGGTTCGATGAGCTCGTCGTCAAGACGAAGAACCGGTTCTACGAGATGCGCAGCACGCTGGCACAGCTCCGGTTCGACATCATCCGCTTCGTGCAGCATCCGACAGACAGCGGCGAGTCCAAGGTCTTTTTCAGCAAGCGGCTCGGCCAGCACGTGATCGACACGCACCGGAGCCGCCGCTCGGTGGTGCGCTCCGACTGATGGTCCACCGGGACCTGTCTCCCGACGACCCCCGCCTGGATCCATACCGCCACGTCGCCGACCCGGCGTGGCTCCGCGCCCGAGCCATTTTCGTGGCCGAAGGACGACTCGTGGTCGCTCGCCTTATTGCGCTGCAGCGGTACGACATTCTGTCCGTGGCGGTGAACCAGGCGGCGCACGATGCGCTCGCCGGGCCGCTCTCGGCACTCGATCGCGACGTCTACGTGTGCGGCGATCGAACGCTGAGCGGAATGGCAGGCGTGGATTTCCATCGAGGCTGCCTTGCGCTCGTCAGGCGTCCCGGCCCCATCCCGCCCGACAGCCTGAATGACGCCGCACGCCTGGTGGCGCTGGAGGGAGTGGGCAATCCTGACAACGTGGGGGGCCTCTTCAGGACGGCCGCGGCCCTCGGGGCAGGCGGCATCCTCCTGGACCGGACGTCCGGCGATCCCTTCTACCGGAAGGCCATCCGCACGTCGATGGGCGCCACCCTGCGGCTGCCCTTCGCGCGTCTGGACGACTGGCTTGCGGACCTCCAGGCGTTTCGCGCGCGGGGATTCCGGATCGTTGCGCTCACCCCAGACCCCGAGGCCCTCCCGCTCGACACGTACGTGCATGACGAGCACGCCTGCCCGCCCATGATCCTGCTGCTTGGCTCGGAGGGGGCCGGTCTCCAGCCCGGCACTCTCACCCGGGCGGACGCACGGGTGCGGATCCCCATCGATCCCTCGATGGACTCGCTCAATGTCGTGGTGGCCGCGGGGATTGCGCTCGACCGCCTGCGCCAGCGGCCGTAACCTCGGGCACCTGGTGCGTGCCTTTGCGCATCGAAGGGGAAGACTAGGACCGGGAGGCGCGCCTCGCGAGTGCCTGGACGGCGTTGACCATCGCCATCAGGCCCATGCCTTTGCCCATCGAGATATTCTGCCGGAACACCCGCTCGACGATGGAACAGTCGACGTTGGCGACCTCCTCGGCAGGCAGGCCGGACAGCGTGCGGTCGAGGATGGCCGCGAGCGCCTTGGCCGAGACACCCGAGGGATTCTCAACCGCAAAGTGGAGCCGGAGCGTGCCGTCTGGTTCCTTCATGGCCCAGACGTACGCGTCCGACTCACACTGCGGCACCTGATGGGAAGCGTCGAACGGACGTGTGGCGACTTCCGGCGGCACCTCCCGGAACTGGTCCGCATAGCTCAGGAGCATGTTCGTCCGGTCCGCCCGATCCGGGAACATGTCGAACGTGTCCAGCACGTCCTGCAGTTTGGGAGGGAGCGTCGCCACTCCTTCCAGTTTACTTCTCGATGGGGACGTTGACCATGTTCCCCCACTCCGTCCAGGACCCGTCGTAGTTGCGGACGTTCGGGAAACCGAGCAGGTACTTCAGCGCGAACCATGTGTGGCTGCTTCGTTCCCCGATGCGGCAATACGTGACGGTCGGCTCGTCGGGGGTGAGCCCTTTCTCGTCGACGTAAATCTTCCGCAGCTCTGCGGCGGTCTTGAAGGTGCCATCTTCGGGATTGATGGCGCGTGCCCAGGGAATGCTCCTGGCGCCGGGGATGTGCCCTCCCCGAAGCGCCCCCTCGTTCGGATAATCCGGCATGTGCATGCGCGTGCCGGCGTACTCCTCCGGACTCCTGACGTCCACGAGCTGACCCTTCGCCTGCATATGCGCCAGCACGTCGTCGCGGAAGGCACGCTCCGCCTTGTCGGAGCGGTCGCTTGCCGTGTACTGCGTGCGGGGGTACGAAGGAACCTCACGGGTCAGCGGGCGTCCCTCCTTCTCCCACTTGACGCGGCCCCCGTCCATGACCCGCGCATTCTTGTGGCCGAACAACTGAAACACCCAGAAGGCGTAACACGCCCACCAGTTGTTCTTGTCGCCATAGAAGACGACGGTGGTCTCCGGCGTGGCACCGATGCGCGACATCAGCCCCTCGAACCCTTCCCGCGTGATGTAGTCGCGGCGAATCTGGTCGTTGAGGTCGGAGGTCCAGTCCACGTGCACGGCCCCCGGAATGTGCCCTGCGGCGTAGAGCAGCGTGTCCTCATTGGACTCGATG
>JACCXG010000461.1 GCA_013697225.1 Acidobacteriota bacterium | reverse complement strand
AGCGCAAGGTGGTGTACCGCAACCGTGCCGACGGCCGTTTCGAGGACGTGACCGAGCGGCTGGGGGAGCCTGTGACCATCCCGCGGGCCGGGCGCGGGGCGGCCTTCGCTGACTTCGACAACGACGGTGACGTCGACGTGATCGTCAACAACGTGCACGAGACCCCTAATCTGTACAGGCTGGATCTGCGGGAGCCGAAGAACTGGCTGGCCGTGCGGCTGGTCGGTGTCGCTTCCAACCGCAGTGCCATCGGCGCACGCGTGCGGCTCACAGCTGGTGGGCTCACCCAGGTGGAGGAGGTGCGCGGCGGAGGCAGCTACTACTCGCAGAACGATCTCCGTCGGCACTTCGGCCTCGGGAGCGCGGGCGCGGTGGATCGGCTGGACGTGCGATGGCCGAACGGCCTCGAAGAGGCGTGGGTCGACATCCGCGAGATCAACCGGGTGCTGACGCTCACCGAGGGCACGGGGCAGGCCGTGCGCCCGTCCGAGGGGGCGCGTTGAGGCGCGCGGCGCGGACCGGGCTGCTCGCGGCGGCGCTGACGGGAGCTTTCACGGCGGCCCATCGCGAATCGATCGCGGCCGCGCAGGAAGGCCCGACACCGGCGGCGCAGACGGAATCCCCTGCGGCGCTCGCGGAGGTGCGGCGGCTGATCAATGCGGGAGCGCCCGGTCAGGCGCTCGCCGCCCTGCAGACGCTGGCCGGCGAGGCGGACGCGGCGCGCCGCCCGCAGATTGCGCTGCTGTTCGGGGTTGCACACTATCACGCGGACGATCCGTCCAGCGCAATCGCAGCCCTTCTCCCTGTTGTCGATCGCCTCCCGGCTGATTCCGTCGAGCGGCGGGAAGCGGAGCAGGTCCTGGGCCTCTCGCTCTTCGTTGTCGGCCGCTTCGCCGAGGCCGTGCCGAGGCTCGAAGCCACGCGCCGCTGGGCGCCGGAAAACCTGGAACTGGCCTACGCGCTGGGGCAGGCGTACATCCGGACACACCAGCCAGAGGGCGCCCGTGCCGCCCTCGCGTCCATCTATGGCGTCGAGCGGGACTCTGCGGGCGCGCACCTGCTGACCGCACAGACCATGATTCGCCTCGAGCTTGACTCCCTCGCCGAACCGGAGCTGAAGACCGCCCTCGAGAAGGACGCCAGGCTCGCGAACGCGAACTTCCTGCTCGGACAGGTGGCGCTGTTCCGCGGACGGATAGACGAGGCGATTGCCCTCACCGAACGCGAGCTCGCGGTGAATCCCGGCCACGCGACAGCGCTGTCGCAGCTTGGCGACGCCTACCTGCGCCAGGGCAGGACAGCCGAGGCGATTGCGGCGCTGCAGAAGTCGCTCTGGCTCAATCCGTACTACAGCGCTCCCTACATCCTGCTGGGGCGTGCCTACATGAAGAAGGGGGAAGGGGCCACCGCCGAGGGCATGCTGCGCCGGGCGATTCAGCACGATCCGAACAACCGCTCGGCACATTACCTGCTCGCGCAGCTCCTGCAGCAGGCCGGGCGTGAAGAGGAAGCGCGCCGGGAGTTTGCCATAGCAGAGGCGCTGAGCGGTACGCGGGGACCATGAAGGCGCTTGCTGCGGCAGCCGGGGGGCTGGCGGGGATCCTGCTGACGAGTGCCGTCCCGGCAGAGACGACATGGCCGGTCCGATTCACCGACGTCGCAGCCTCTGCCGGGCTCACGCATGCGGCGGTTTACGGCGGGGTGGATCGGAAGCGCTTCATTCTGGAAACGAACGGCAGCGGCACGGCGTTCCTCGACTACGACCGCGACAGCTGGATCGACGCGCTCGTCCTCAGCGGCACGCGGCTCGAAGATGGATCGCGCCGCGAGGTGGCCTGGGCCGCCGGCGCGGCTCCCCTCAGCCGCATGTACCGCAACCGCCGCGACGGCACCTTCGAAGATGTCACCCTGCGCCTCGGGCTCGGGCGGGTCGGCTGGGCCTCGAGCGTCTGCGCCGGTGACGTCGACAACGACGGCTGGACCGACCTGTTCGTCACCTACTACGGGGAGAACGTTCTCTACAGGAACGTGGCGGGTGCTCGTTTCGAGGAGGTGACCCGCGCCTCAGGTCTGGCGGCGGGCGGTGTCCGGTGGGGGGCCGGCTGCAGCTTCATCGACTACGACCGTGATGGAGATCTCGACCTTTTCGTGGGCAATTACTTGTCGTTCGACCTCGCAACGGCGCCCGAGCCTGGCGCGGGGGGGAACTGCACGTGGAAAGGGGTGCCGGTCAACTGTGGTCCAAAGGGGCTGCCGACCGATACGTCGCTGTTTTACCGTAACAGAGGGGACGGGACCTTCGAGGACGTCTCGGAGGAGTCGGGTATCGCTCGTGTCACCGGACGCTACCCGATGACCGCCATTGCTGCAGACCTGAACGACGACGGGTGGACGGACCTTTACGTGGCCTCCGACTCGACCGCCGCGATCCTGTTCCGCAACAACCGCGACGGCACGTTCACCGATGTAGCCCTCGAGAGCGGTGCCGCTTTCGACGAGCGGGGTAATCCCCAGGCGGGAATGGGACTGGCGATTGCCGATGTGGACGGCGACGGCCGGCTGGATCTCCTCAAGACGCATTTCGCCGACGACATCCCCGCGCTGTACCGAAGCCTCGGGCGCGGACTCTTCGAAGACATCGCCATGGCCGCCGGACTCGGCGTGCAGAACCGGCACGTGCAGTGGGGTGCCGGCATGCCCGACCTCGACAACGACGGCCTGCCCGACCTGTTCTACGTGACCGGGGGCGTGTACCCCGAGGTCGAGCGCGTGCTGCCCGATTATCCGCACAAGGGGCCTCGGGTGGTGTTTCAG
>JACCXG010000381.1 GCA_013697225.1 Acidobacteriota bacterium | reverse complement strand
GGCTGCAAGGGAGGATCAAAACGGGGTTGACAGCAAACACCTTCCGCATCGGCAAAGCCCAAGCCTCGAGGAGGTAACGGAGCGGGCGACGTACCGCGGAGCTTCAGCTCTGAGCGGAGATCACCGGCGGGTGCATCGAAGGGTGAAGCAGGTGCGGGGGCAGCGCCTATACTCGCGGTTCGAAGTCCGCTCGTCGCCTCAAGGGACCTGCGCCGTGCCGTCGAAATAGGATTGCGCCGTCTGCCAGACCAGCCGGCCGATCTGCCGCCCCATCCGGCGGCCCATGAGATCCCCATCCTCGAAGTGGATTCCGCCGTATCGTCGCGACAACCCCGCCTCGTCTGCCGCCTCCGAGAAGGTCCGCCAGGCGAGCGTGACAGCCGCGGCGGGTACCACGCCGGGCTCGATCGGAGACGAGCCCGGCTCGATTGTGACCTGCGCCCCAAAGGCATCGCTGCCGGTGAAGGATCGAAGAATCTCGGCCGCCGCGGCGCTGAACGTGCTGTGGCCCGAGACGTACTCGGCAAACGGGGGTGTCGGCAGGTAGGACTGCCAGCGGTCGCCGGAAATGAGTTGCGTGCCCTGGTACGGTCCGGCCCACGCGTGAATCGGCCTGCCGCCGAGCAGGAAGTGGATTGTTGTGACCGGGCGGGGGGAGTCGTAGTGCCGCTTGGCATCCCAGGCGGCGATGCTTGCGTCCATCAGGCTGTTCGCCAGCGCGAAGAACAGCTTCACGTCCTGCTCCATCGTGTGTGCATCGCGTTCGGAGACGAACTGGGCGAGCAGGGACCAGTGCCCCGGGGGCGTCTCGGTCCGGGGACCGTCGGCCCAGTACCCCGCCATGGCCTTCTCGCGATCGCCGAGACGGGCGCTCATCTGCGCGACGGCAAGCGCCTGCTTGGTATACAGCCCGTGAGGGTAGCTTGCCGGTGGCGGCGGCCGGAACTGATCGGGGGCGTGGAGGGCGAAGGGCGCGACGAGCCCCCAGTGCGGGAGCGCGAACCGCTGAACGGTCCCGTTCGCCCCCGTCAATGGCTGCCATCGGTTTGGATCGAGGAGCACGTCAGCGGGGTTGACCGGGACATACCCGGTGTGGTCGGCGTATTTGCCCCCCTGGTTCGCCCCGTCGAACTCCCGGGCGTCCAGGCCGGCCTGTGCGGCCGCCACCCCGCGAACGCTGTCGGGATCCGACTGATCGAGGGGGTCCAGCCCGAGCTCCGCCATCACCCCGTCGAACAGCGGCGCCTGTGCGGGGAAGAGGTTCAGCAGCGCCCGGTAGGCCGCATAGCTCACCGCGCGGGCCTTGTGCTCCTCCGCTCCGGCCGAGGGATCCTTGACGTGGTACTGCACGCCCACGGCGATCGGGTCCGATGCGGCCCAGGCGTCGTACATGCAGGTGTGTACGATCGCCAGCGCGCGCGCCACCGCCGGGGGCCCCAGCGTGGACCGGCGCACAGCCTCGAGTGCGGCCGAATTCCACCGCCGCACCACGTTCTCGCCCGCGTGGGCGGCCCCCGGCACGCCGGCCAGCATCACGATGACTATTACGAACCTGGCCCCCGCCGCAACGATCTGTGACCTCATCGTGCACCTCGACGAAATGGAAACTGAACTGCCGCGCCTGCGGCAGCGATCACTTGAAGATCGCCGCCCACCAGAAGGCGGGAGTACCCGTCGGAAGCCGGAATTCATCGGGAAGGGTCGACGGGTCCAGCGCCCCGTGAGGCGCGATCGCCAGATGTACCTCCGCCGTCTCAGGCGACTGGAGGGTTGCCATCGTGATCACCGGGTGATCGAACGGCGCTTCCCCCACCCGGATGCGCCCCGCGATGGTGAGGCGCTCGCCGCCCACGGCATGGCCCCCGCCGTTGTAGGCTCCACCCTGGGCCGGCTTGTCAACGCCCAGGTCGTTCATGTCACAGGGCGCCGTGCACAGGTCGGGATAATTGAACACGAAGATCCAGAGCGTGAACACCTCCGGGTGGCCAGGTACCTTGCCCGCAGGATAGTTGTAGGTTCCCGGCTGTGGTGTGGGTATCGACATTCTGGCCTGCAACCCGTTCGGTTGCCGAATGAGCGAGGCTCCATCGACAGCGTAAACGCCACCGCCGCCCTGTGTAGAGACATCCTGGTACTCCGGGCCACCCTGGGTTGCAGGGAGGTCCGGCGTCCCGCCCGTGCCTACGCCTTGCGAGGCGACGGAGGCAGGTGCAACAGGAGACTCACCGGAACACGCCGACAACAGAGCGGCTCCGACGATGGTGCCAGTCAGGCACAGAACGCGGGTGATGGGCATGGGGACCTCCTTCAGGTAAACGTTTGAGACTCTCCGGGTCAGGGGAATCTGACTGGGTTCGCGCCGGTCCGGGAACGTGCCACAGCCGAATACAAGGTAAAGCTGGTACCCGGAGCTGTGACACGACCCGGAGACACTCGTCAGCTGTGGGGTAGGAACACCTCAGAGTTCATCAGCACAAGGACTCGCTACGGCTTGTGTACGGCGAAATAGATGGTGCTGCACGTGTTTGGCCCCCGACGGCCGTACTCGGGCCCCATGTATTCGTTGAATGGCGACGGAACGCCCGCCTCGGGAATACCCGCGTCAGTACAGCCACCGGCCACGGTCTGGATCATGTCCGGCATGAACCCGGGCAGTTTCGGTCCGTGGTGGTGAACGACGAGATGGATTTCCGCGCCGTAGGGGTCCAGGAGCCCATAGGCTGGGAACCCGACCGGGGCATTCAGCGACCCGCTGTTGGCTCCGACGCCGAGGTGTCCGGCAAAGGTGGCCGTCCCGGTGCCGCTCGCGATTCGGCCCGCCGCGTACATCATGTCCGGTTGTGCCGCGTCGCTCACCACATCCGACGGACCGCAGAACGAGATCTCGGTCGGCTCCAGGCAGCCCGCAGTCTCATTGAAGGCGACGATCCACAGCGTATAGGCGTGGCCGGGCTCGAGGCCCGTGGCCCGCAGTTTGAAGTTGACGCCATTCGGGGTCCTCACGAGCTGAGAGGTGCCGACCTGCATGAGGTCCGAAAACCTGAGGACTGGCTGGTCTCGATCCCTGACCGCGCCTCCCTGCGCCGCTGGAGCGCGCCCGCCGGCTTCGGCCAGCACTGTCGGTCCTGGGACAACTTCGCTGCCGGCGACCAGCAGGCCGGCAGCCCCCAGTGCGAGTATCGTGAGTCGACGCGGACCGGAGCTCTTCTGGAGCCCGTCCGTTCCGTCTGTGCGAATAACCATAGTCTTCGTCCTCCTGGTTGAGCTGAGAGACAGGCCCCTGCTTCGATTTCTTAGGAAATCGTTAGAGAGGTGGTTGTCCGACCCTTCCAGCAGGCGTAGAATCCCCTCTCCCGCTTGGAGGATCGGCAGTCGATGCGTGCGGGAATACTGTCTCCACAGAGCGGTGGGAGTCTTTGCCGGCAAGCGGAAAAGTTCGGAAAGTTTCTTACGGGCTCGGATCTCCGAGAATGCACGCTCTCCAGGGTGATGGGCGGCTCCAGCGAACCTACAAGTTCGGCCCCTTTCGCTTGTACTCACGCCGACGGTTGCTCGGAGGAAGGCTGTCGGAATCCGTGGCGGACGCGTTGGGGCTGAATCCCTCACCGGATCTGCGCGCGAGCCTCCGGCGGCAGGAGACGGCAAGCCGGGAGGCACAGGAGCGGTTCTTCTTCGGCAAGTATCATCTCGGGATTCGGGAGGGCTCCAGGGCCCGGCAGGCAGAAGAGGCGTTCAGGGCGGCCATCGCGCTCGACCCGCAGTACGCACGCGCGTATGCCGGCCTCGCGCACGCCCTGGTCGCGGTGACTTGGCTCGACAACCGGCCGGCAGTCGATGGCATGGCCGGCGCGAAGGC
>JACCXG010000371.1 GCA_013697225.1 Acidobacteriota bacterium | reverse complement strand
ACGCCGCGGGGCGGCTGCGGGAGAATCCAGACGTGGCGATGGCGCTCGCGCGGAAGGAACGGCAGATTGCCGAGGCCCTGCACGCAACCCTCGGTCTCCTGTTGACCGCCACCGCACAGCCGCCGGGCACACCGGAAGGGGTGGGGCCGTTCAGTCCCGGGCCGCCGCCCATGGGGCCGGCCGTGCCGGGGCAGGCGTTCGACGTGCGGACGACGTTCACGAGCCGGAGTCCCGTGAGCCTTTCATCCACGCGGGTGACGGTCGAGAGTCGCGAGACTGGAGGGGGGTGGCGGATCACCGGCGCCCCTGCCGAGAGGACCGCGCAGCCGAATACCCCTATAGCTACAACATTCAGCGTGACCGTTCCGCAGAACGCGCCGCCGACGCGCCCTCACTTCTCCCGCCGCTCAATCCAGGAGGCCCTCTACACCGTTTCCGACGGCGCGCCCTTCCATCGTCCTTCCGCACCAGCCCCGCTGGAGGCCGTCGCGCGGTACACCCTGGGGGGCGTGATGTTCGAGCTCCGCCGGCCGCTGACGATCATCGAGAGCACCGCTCCGTTCGGTCAGAACGTCTGGCCTCTTACCGTCGTCCCCGCCATCGCCATCTCGTTGAGCCCCGCGCGGGCGGTGGCGCCGCTGAACGCCGCCTCACGCACGGTGAAGCTGACGGCGGAGGTTCTCAACAACGTGAGTGGGACGTCCGAGGGCACGCTCCGTCTGGAGGTTCCGGAGGGCTGGAAGGTGACCCCGGCGTCACATGCCTTCGTGTTCTCGCGCGCCGGTGAGCGCGGATCGTTCGGTTTCGACATCAGCATGCCGGCCCTGGAGGATCGTGATTACCGCATCGAGGCGGTCGCGTCCACTGCGGGCCGGGAGTATCGCGAAGGCTATTCGACCATTCGCCACAGAGACCTCGAAACGAAGTACCTGTATCGAGACGCCGTCGCCTCGGTGCGTGGAATCGATGTGGTGGTTGCTCCACGCCTGAAGGTCGGCTACGTGATGGGTGTCGGGGATGACGTGCCGGCAGGCCTGGCGCAGCTTGGCGTCGAGGTCCACCTCCTCACCGAGGGGGATCTTGCCACGGGGGATTTGGGACCATTCGACGCCATTATGACCGGCACCCGCGCCTATGCGGTTCGCGAGGACCTGAAGACGTACAACCGGCGGCTCCTCGATTACGTCAGGGACGGGGGAAACCTGATCGTGCTGTACAACACGCAGGAGTTCGTGCCCGATCTTCATGCTCCGTATCCGGGGGCACTGCCGCGGACGGCGGAGGAGGTATCCGAGGAAGACTCGCCGGTAGAGATCCTCGTCCCGGGGCACCCCGTCTTCACCACACCAAACCGCATCACGCAGGCGGACTTTGCAGGCTGGGTCGAGCAGCGCGGTTCGAAGTTCTGGACGGCGTGGGATTCACGCTACACGCCGCCCCTGGCGACGTGGGACACGGGTCAGGCGCCGCAGCAGGGGGGCTGGCTGCATGCGCGATACGGCAAGGGGCACTACACGTATTTCGCATACGCCTTCCATCGGCAGCTCCCCTACGGGGTGCCCGGTGCGTATCGCCTGCTGGCCAACCTCCTGTCGCTGCAACGGTGACCCGGCCGGGTCGCCGTCAGGCCCGCCTGGTGCGAGGATAGACTACCGCCGTGAGACTGCCCTTGGCCCCTGGTTCCGCCCTTCAGGTCTTCAGCTGCGTCCTCATTGCCGCGCACTGCCTGTCGCTCGCGTCGATCTATGCAGATCAGGAGGTCGTTCCGGGGGTCCGCCTCCGCTCCATCCTCGGCGATCCGGCAAGCGGCATCGCCCGTGCGGTGGTGGTGGAGGAAGGAGCGCTCGTCCATACAGCCCTCATGTTTCCTGACGATCAGGATGGTCGCACCCATGGCGCCGGAGACGCACGTGCGCAGGCCGCGCGGGTTCTCGCCAGCATCGAGCTCGCCTTGCAGCAGGGGCGCACCAGACTCGAGGCCCTGGTCCGACTGCACGTCTACGTTGCCGATCCCTCTGTGACTCCTCTGGTCGAGACTTTTCTTGCCGAGCGGTTTGGCGGACGCCCCGTCAAGCCCGCTGTGACCTTCGTGGAAAGGGACATGCCGCATGCCGGCCTGCTGGTGGCCATGGACGCAATTGCGGCCACAGCATCCACAATCGGCGCCGCTGGCGCACGCCGCCTCGAGGTTCCGAACCTTCCACAGCGGACCGCTCGCGCATCGCACGCCGCAGTTCAACCTGCCGGCCCGTTCGTTGTCGTCTCCGGACGCGCCGCACGGGGGGA
>JACCXG010000362.1 GCA_013697225.1 Acidobacteriota bacterium | reverse complement strand
CTTCTGCCGTGACCGCCAAGAAGACGACGGAGCGCTTCGGCCTGGCGGCTGCGATTGCAGAAGCAGACTCGATCAGGGTGGCGATGCCTGACGCGTTGTCCATCGCTCCGTTGTAGATGCTGTCGCCGTTGACGGGAGCGCCCACGCCCACATGATCGAGGTGGGCGGTCAGCACCACGTACTCACCCGCGAGCGCCGGATCGCTGCCACGGACAACGCCGGCCACATTGTGCGACTCGACATCCTGATGCTCGACCGCCACTGTCGCGCGCAGGATGCCCGGCAGCGAGAAACGCGGCAGCGCCTTCCCCTCGTCGGCCGCCTTCAGCAGGTCCGCCAGGCTGTGGCCCGAGCCTTCGAAGAGACGCTCGGCGCGGGCGGGGTTGAACGTGATGGACACCTGCTGACCGGCCGTCTGATCGAGTGACGGGTCGGAGAGCGCCATGGATGGATTCAGACGGTTCGGCGACGACCGCTCCCATGGCACGTCCATCGTCGTGGGATTGGGAATGGCAAGGGTGCCAATCGCACCCAGCTCTCTCAACGTATTCCACCGCTCGGCCGCTGACTGGTAGTGCGCACTGAGCGCGCCCGGGACAGTGGAAGGGCTGCCGGACACGTGCACGACCACTTTGCCCTTGACGTCGAGGCCTGCGAAGTCGTCATGACCGACTTCCGGAATGCGGAGGCCGTGCCCGGCAAACACCATCGGCGCTTCCACCCTCGGTGCCGGCTCGATCCGCATGCCGAAGATGGCCTCTTCCCCGAGGGTGACCGGGAGCTCGCGCCCTTCGACGACGATGTTCAGCGAGGAGCGGTCCTCGAGAATGCGGCGGGAGCGGAAGGAGACCGCCTGGAGGTAGTCAGACGTGCCGGCGGGTTCGAGGCCAGCGAGCTTGAACTGCCCCGCCACATAGTCGGCGGCCTTGCGGTGCTCAGGGCTCCCCGTCTCGCGGCCGCGCATCTCATCGGTGGCCAGCGTCTCCACGTGCGTCCACCAGCGGGCAGCGGCGTCCTCAGCGCCGGGATTGGCCGCGCGAGCCGAGGGTTCGCCGGCGCAGGCGGCGAGAAGGGTGACGGACGTGAGCAGCAGCAGAGCGTGCGGGCGTCTCATCCGCCCAAACTAGCACAGGCTTTGTGTGTCACAGAGACCCTGGGTCAGCGTCCAGCCCCCAGCTTCGCAGGATGGCGGCCTCATCAGCTGGATCCACTGCCTTCTTGAACCGTGCGCCGGAGCGCCCCTTTACGCGGCGCTCGCAGTCGGCCCACGTGGCGTGACGCATCGGTGTGCCGTCGACAACGCTCAGGTAAGAGTGTGCCGCGGCTTTGTCCCTGCGCGGCGCACCCTGCGTGCGGGTGGGCACCGACGTGTCCGACGGCAGATCGAGCACGGCCAGGCCGTAGCCTGAGAGGTCCCCCGTGTAGAGGTCCACGTGAGCCCGTCTCGCGAGTGCGTCGGCAATCTGGTCAACGCGTTCGTTCCCCGGGGTACCGACATGCCCGCGGACGTAGTGCCACTCGATGCCTCCCTTGCCGCGGGAGGCGACGAGCGCGTACATCTCTTCCCAGAGGTCGCGGTTCTGAACGTCGCTTCCATCCGCGGTCTTCCACCCACGCCGGCGCCACGCCCAGATCCACTCGCGTATTCCCCTGATGACGTAGGTGGAGTCGGTGTATACCGCCAGCGAGCCGTCGACCTGCCTGAGATACCCGAGCGCCTTGATGGCGCCCGTCAGCTCCATCTTGTTGTTGGTCGTGTGCGGAGAGTGCCCCCCGAGCTCGGTGACCTGCCCGTCCGGAGTGACGATGACAGCGCCCCACCCGCCCGGCCCGGGGTTGCCCTTTGTGGCGCCGTCGGTGAAGACAATGATGGGTTGTTCAGGCATTCCAATTCGTACGGCTGCGGCTCGATCTGGAGCCACATTCTAGCGCTGGCGCCGACGGTGGGGGTGATGACGAGGAAGTGAGGGGGCCGGTGGACCCAAACGGCAGAGGTTCATTATTCACCTTGTATTTTTCCAGGGGCAATGGACAATACCGCGTCGGGGCTTTGACCACGGACCCTTCTGCTTCCCCCCAAGGGAGTTCGGCACGTGCTGCGCGCCCGCTTGCTCCTCCTGTTTCTCGCCTGCGGGCTTGTCCCGGCGGATGCACCCGCCGAAACCGGCCGGGACGAACAGGCCACAACGCTCTTCGAGATGCCGCTGCCGGGCGGCCTGCCCGCGGCGCTCGCGCTCATGCAGGACCGCGTCGCGCCGGACAGGAGCCAGTTCCTCCTCGAAGTCATCCGGCGGGTGCACCATGCAGCGCCAGGCGCGTTCAAGACGGAGCCCGACCGCGTTCGGGAGGGGCTGCTCGCCCACCTGGACGCCGTGATCCTCGTGCAGCACACCGGGAAGGTGGACACGCTGCCCCTGCCCCTTTCACCAGCGGTCTGGACCGACAGCGTCTTCGACGGGCGCGTGACGACGACGTCCGCATTGCCGGCCGAGATCCTCCGGTCCCGAGGGCCGGCGCTCCTCTATTCGGGATTGTTCTCGCTGGATGACGAGACGCGGGCCTGGCTCGCGGCGCGGCCCGCTCTCGTCCGCGATCTCGCCTGGACGTACGCGGCGCGCTTTCTTCTTGCCGCTCCCGCGCTCAGGGTGTCCGGTGGCAAGGTTCACGTGCCCGGCGGCGAGCGGGCGGAACCGGTCTGGCAGTCCATCGTGGGACAGCCGGTTGGAACCCCCGAAGCGTTCGTGAGAGCGCTGCTTGCCGATCCCACCGGGCGGCTCCCGTATTTCTTTGGCGCGATGGGAGGGCTCACGACACCCCAGGTGTCGCTGGCGCTGAGCCTCGACGCACGTGACGCCGGCACTCGCGTTGCCGGCGGCCGGCGGTTGCTGCGGGTCTTCGAACGGTTGGGACCAGGCTGGACGGTAGACGCTCGCGCCTTCTGGCGCCCCGTGCGCGATCCTGCCCTGCTGCTGGCGGACCTGCGAGTGGCGGATGACGGCAGCCCCGTGCTGCCGGGTGGACAGGATTTCTGGGCGGCGGTGCTGGCGCCTGTAAAGCGCGGCCGCGGGGGCATGGGCGCCCTGCCGACGGTGTCGCTGACCTCCGATCCTCCGCTCGAGTTCGCCTGGCTTGCGGAGAGGCTGTTCTCCGGCGATCCCGCTGATCAGGAGCTCCGCTATCGACTGGTTCTGTTCGGCTCGCGCATGATGGCCCTCCGCCCGGGGGAGGCCGCGGGAGACCTGCTCGAGGCGCTCAGGGCGGCAGCGACCTTTCCGGCGCTGGCCGTCGCGCTCGAACGCGCGGGGATCCTGGATCCTGTGGTTCACTCCCTTGCCTCGCGCCGCGCAGCGGCGCTGTCGGCCACTGCCGACCGCGCGCGTGCCGAACGGGCAGTGGCACAGTTCCAGGGGACCCTCGCCCTCGTGCTGCGCGCGGCCGCGCGCGGAAGCCTGCCCCCCAGCTCGCTTCCCGGGTTCATCACTTCGCTTGCCGCAGTAGACGTGAACGGACGCGGTGAGTACGAGGGGCGGCTGGTCCGCTGGCTTGCCGAAAACCTGGAAGGCGCCGGCGGCAACTCCATGACCATGGAGGCCAGGCTCCTGCACGCGGTCGCTGGTTCCCCTGCCGGGAGGCGGTACGTCGAGTGGGAAGGCACGAGGTACCTGCTGGACTTTCCTGCCGCAGAGAGCCTGAGGATTTCCCGCCGGCTCGGGCCGGGCAGGCGCCCGTTCCTGGAAGCGGCCTTTTCCCTCATTGCTATCGCCGAGGACCTCTCGTCCACCGGCACGCGCGCTCAGGGGGCAGTTGCCGAGTCACTGGAAACGCTGGCACGCGAGCTCGGGTGGGACACGGCTCCGCCGCCGGCATACGGGCAGACGATCTCCGTGCTGCGGCAGATCCGCGACCCCGGTGATCGTCGCATTCAGACGCGCGTCGTGCCTGCCCTGCTCTCGATTGCCGACGACCTGCTCGCCCGAACGCTGACGGAGCTCGCGTATGCGGCAGCCCTCGGCCACGCAGAGAGGACCTCGGCGTCTGCCTCGGAAGTAGCGGCCCGCCACGACTTCGGGTTTGCTGCGCAAGGCGAAAGGCGGGTGGCGTGGTCCCTGCCGGTACAGCAAGCGGACTTCCCCGGCTGGCGGGTGCAAGGATCGCTGCTCGGACTCGACGTCACCCTGGCGGAGTTCTCGCTGCTGCGGCTTTCCCGGAAGCCTCCCGCGCGGCCGCCGACGCTGTATCACCTCGATCGCCGCGCGATGATCGAGGCCGTGGCGCTCGTCGAGGG